>NZ_JAQKGV010000023.1 GCF_028617075.1 Rubrobacter calidifluminis
TCTCTAACTACGCCACGCTGCCCTACGACAGGGTAGAGAAAGACGGGCGGGTGGTAGGAGTCTCCACCTACACCGGCTACAGCTACAACGAGAGGTCGATGCTCTCTTTGGCGGTAGTAGAAGAAGAGCAGGCAGAGCCTGGCACACAGCTCACCCTTCTGTGGGGAGAGGAGCCCAACAGCACCAAGCCCACGGTAGAGGAGCACAGGCAGGTGGAGATAAGGGCCACCGTGCAGCCCGCTCCCCTGGTCGAGTACGCCCGCACCGCCTACAGGAGGTAGTCATACACAGCAGATATGCAACTACACGAATCGAGTATGCATGAGAGGCTTGACCCGCTCGATTCATTAAAAACAAAATAACATAAAGCGCTCCAAGAAACAGGGATGACCGCACTGAAAGGGTACGTGTCGATTTCAGATTCCGGAGGGCATCCGGACGGGGAACAAGGGGTGGGGGTTTCCCAGGATCCGGGACGCACCTGAAGCCGACACAAGCGGTAAAGGAGGAGTACGCGCCATGTCCATCGAGATAGACGGTGAGGCTCGCAGGGCTCTCGAAGCGATATGTGATACCTTCGCACCGGGTATCGACGGGCTTTCGTCCGCCACCGAGCGTGGCGTTCCAGACGCGTTGCTCGCCTCGGCGGGCAGCGCGCCTTCCTCCGAAGACCGCGCCGCCTTCGTGGCGTTGCTCGAAACGTGGGACACACAGATCGCCGGGTCCGAGCAGGCTCCTTTCTTCATCGCTCTCGCAGGCTGAGCGCGAGCGCGTGCTGCTGAGCCTCGCAGACTCACCTGATGCGAGGTCGCGAGCAATCTTCCAGATGTTCCGCAAGGGAGTGCTGCTGGGGTACTACTGCATGCCTCACGAAGGGAAGGAGCCGGACACCGTGGAGAATTGGCTCGGCTATCCGGGGCCGCTCGGACCACCGGAGAGTCCACCGCCGAAAAGCATCAGACCGCTCGAGGTGACCGGGGATACCGAGCTCGACTGCGACGTCTGCGTGGTCGGCTCTGGGGCAGGAGGCGGTACCGCTGCGGGGGTGCTCGCCGCTGCGGGACTCGACGTGGTCGTTGTCGAATCCGGTGGCTATTACAGCGAAGAGAACTTCGACGGGGCTGAGATTCCAGGTTACGCCCGCCTATATCTCGACGGCGGCAACCTGGCGGCCGAAGACCAGAGCATCGGTCTGCTCGCCGGCTCCTGTCTGGGGGGTGGTACGGTCGTGAACTACACCTGGTGCTTCCGCCCGCCGGAGCACGTGCTCAAGGAGTGGAAGGAGCGCTTCGGACTCGCCGAGTGGGCCAGCAAGGATTTCGACAGGAGCATCGATGCCGTGTGGGAGCGGCTCTCGATCGGTACCGAGAGCAGCATACCTTCGAGGCGGGATCATGTCATGCGCAAGGGGCTTGAAGCTCTCGGCTGGCATTGGGAGGTGATGCAGCGCAACTGCCGGGGGTGTCGGGAGGAAGTCTGCCGGCTCTGCCACTACGGTTGCCAGATCGGAGCCAAGCAGTCGACGTTGAAGACGTGGCTTCAGGACGCTTATGACAATGGGGCTCGCATACTCGTGAACGCCCCCGTGAAGAGGGTGCTGGTAGAGAATGGGCGGGTGCAGGGTGTGGAAGCGCGAACGAGGGACGGTCACAGGGTTGTCGTACGAGCCAGAATCGTGGCGCTCGCCGCCGGAGCCATTCACACGCCGGCGATCATGATTCGTTCGGGCATAGACAACCCCGTAATAGGCAAGAACCTCATGCTGCACCCCGTTCTTCTCACATGGGGCATTTTTGAGGAGGAGATAAAACCCTGGGAGGGTACGCTCGGTGCCACCTACTCCGACGAGCTTCTGGATCTCGGTGAGGGGTACGGCATAAAGTACGAGCAGGCCGCCACCCCTCCCAGCATACTCGCGATCTTCGCCCCCTGGAGAGGTGCACGGGAGAGCGCCGAGTTGATGCAGGCGCTCCGCTACACGGCCGGGTACGGGGCACTTCAGCGGGCGCGCGACGGTGGTGAGGTCGTCGTGGGGCGTGACGGCATTCCGAGGCCACGCTGGACTCTGTCCGACTTCGACCGCGCGGTGATGAGACGGGGGCTGGATGGTGCGGCACAGATTCTCGAAGCCGGCGGTGCCCGGGTCATCTACTCGTCTCACGCCGGATGGGTCGCCTACGAACCGGGCCGGAAGGGCAACAGGGAGGAGATGCTTCTAGCAGCCGATTGGTGCGGTTGGGGCCCGGCTCAGGTGACTCTGGGAGCTTTTCATCTGATGGGGACGGCTCGTATGGGAGCTTCGCGCGGAGAGTCGGTATGCGATGCCACGGGTGAGAGCTGGGACGTGCAGGGGTTGTATGTGGTCGACGGCTCGGTGCTGCCCACGGGGCTGGGGGTGAACCCGATGGTGACTATCGAGGCGGTGGCGCACAAGATAGCCCGAGGTATTGTGGAGAGGATATAGAGATGACGAAAAAAGAAATAGAAACAGACTTTCCTAGCCCGTTCTCGATCGAGACGCCGGAGGGATGTGAGGGGTGGGAGGAGATGTACCCGCCGTGGGCGCTCTTCGACGAGCGGCGCAGGGAGCACGACGAGAACCGGCTGTGGTTCTGGAACTCGATGCACTTTCCGGTGCCGATGCCCGCGTTCGACATGGTCGAGGTCGACACGCCGTACTACGCGCTCGGGGGATGGCAGAATCGGGCGTTCGCGGTACCGGGGGCGATGGGGGTCGACTACCGGATAGTCAACGGCTACGTCTACATCTCGCCCAACCCGGTGACCGATCCCGAGAAGATAGCCGAGCGGTCGCGCTTCTTCCAGCAGCGCGCCGGCTACTACTACGAGAACTGGGACGAGCTCTATGCCCGCTGGCGGGAGCGGATGGAGGCGCTCAACCGCGAGGTCTCCGAGATCCCCGTCCCCGATCTTCCGGAGTACGAACCGGAGGACGTCGTCTTCGAGGGTGGGGAGCCGAGCTGGGCCACGCTGCTCGCCAGCTACCGGCGGGCGCTGGACTGCATCGAGCGGATGTGGCAGTACCACTTCGAGTTTCTGCTACTCGGCTACGGGGCGTACCTGACCTTCTCGGAGTTCTGCAAGCAGGTCCTGCCCGACATCCCCGACCAGCACATCTCGCAGATGGTCGCCGGCATCGACGTCGTCCTCTTCCGGCCGGACGCCGAGCTGCGGCGGCTGGCGCGGCTGGCGATAGACCTCGGGGTGACGGAGGCCTTCCGGGAGGGCCGCTCGCCGGAGGAGATAGAGGCCGAGCTCGGGCGCAGCGACGCCGGGCGGCGCTGGCTCGAGGAGCTCGAGGAGGTCAAGGACCCGTGGTTCAACATGGGGACCGGCGACGGACTCTACCACTACTACGGCAGCTGGCACGACGATCCCAGCATCCCCTACAGCTCGCTCATCGGGCACATCGCGGCGCTGCAGGCCGGCGAGGACATCGAGCGGCCCACGCGTGAGCTGGCCGAGCGGCGGGACCGGCTCGTCGGCGAGTACGAGGCGCTTATGGACGAGGAGGCGCGGCAGACCTTCCGGGAGTTGCTCGGGCTCTCGCGCAAGGTCTTCCCGTACGTGGAGGAGCACAAGTTCTACTGCGACTACTGGTTCCAGTCGCGGTTCTTCAACAAGATCCGGGAGTTCGGCGCCCTTCTCGCCCGGCATGGCTTCATTGAGGAGAGCGAGGACATCTTTCAGCTCTCCCGTTACGAGGTGATGCAGGCGCTGGAGGAGCTTGCGCTCACCTGGTCGACCGGCGGCGAGGCGCTCGCGGGCCGCACCACTGGCCGCAGATCGTGGAGCGGCGCAAGCGGATCCTGAAGCGGCTCGAAGAGTGGACGCCGCCTCCCGCTTTGGGTCGGATGCCGGAGACGGTCGTGGATCCTGCGATCGCCATGCTCTGGGGGGTCACACCGCAGCAGCTGCAGGAGTGGGCGCGGGCGCAGCGCGACGGTAGCGGCAACGAGCTCGCCGGGGCCGCCGCCTCGCCCGGCGAGGTCGAGGGGATCGCGCGGGTGGTGCGCTCGCTCGAGGAGATCTCCGAGGTGCGGGCCGGGGAGATCCTGGTGTGCACCTCCACCTCGCCGGCGTAGGCTCCGATCTTCAGCAAGATCAAAGCCACCGTCACGGACATCGGAGGGATCATGTCCCACGCCGCGATCGTCTCGCGGGAGTACGGGCTGCCCGCCGTTGTCGGCACCGGCACGGCGACGTCCCGCATCAAGACCGGCCAGCGGGCGCGGGTGGACGGCACGAACGGGAGGGTGACGGTCCTCGATGGTTAGAACGATGATGCCAGGGTATACCGCCTCGTTGGGCGAGCTCAGGCGCGCCGCGGAGCCGCGCTTCGGCGGAAAGAGCGCGAACCTCGGGGAGCTTCTGGCGAGCGGCATTCCGGTGCCGCCAGGGTTCGCCATCTCGGCTGGCGCGTTCGCCCTCTTCCTGGAGGAGAACGGCCTCCGGGAGCGCGTTTCAGACGCCTTGCGCACCCTCGCCCCGGATGACGTGGAGGGGCTGCGGAGCGTCTCCGGCGAGCTCTCCAGTCTGATCTGCTCTGTTCCTCTGCCGGATGGGCTGAAGGGTGAGATCCTCCGCCGGTACCGCGAGGTCGCCGGGGCCGCCGGCGAGGAGAATCCCCCCGTGGCGGTCCGCTCCAGCGCGGTCGGCGAGGACAGCGAACAGGCTACCTTCGCCGGCCAGCAGAAGACCTACCTCTGGGTGCGCGGTGCGGAAGACGTGTGCGAGGCGGTCCGAAAGTGCTGGGCCAGCCTCTACAGCCCCGAGGCGCTGAGCTACCGGGCCAGGATGGCCGCGGCGGGGGGCGAGCCGGCCATGGGGGTCACCGTGCAGATGATGGTCGACGCCGAGGTCGCCGGCGTGATGTTCACCTGCAACCCGCTCAGCGGCGACCCCAGCACGGTCGCGGTGAACGCGAGCTGGGGGCTGGGCGAGGCGGTCGTGGCGGGGGAGGTGACCCCGGACGAGTACCGGCTGAGCAAGGTGACCGGGGAGGTGCTGCACAGGTCCATCGGCCGCAAGCACCTGGAGTACCGGCCCGACCCCGCCTCGGCCGGGGTGCGGACGGTGGAGGTGGAGCCGGAGCGGCAGGAGACGCCCTGTCTGGGGGAGGAGCACCTGCGGGCGCTGGTCGAGGTCGCCCGCCGCGTGGAGCGGCACTTCGGCACCCATCAGGATATCGAGTGGGCGCTCGCCCGGGGGATGGGGCTCCCGGACGCTCTGTTCGTGGTCCAGTCCCGGCCGGTCACCACCGTGCGCCGCAGGGGTGGGGGGCCTCCGCGGGCCCGGTCGGCGATCGAGCTGGTAATGGGAACGTTTGGTGTTGTCTCCGACGAAGAAAGAGGCAGGTCCTGAATGCCGCTCTCGGACGACGATGTGCGTGAGATCCTGCGGATCATCGACGAGTCCGACCTGGACGAGTTGAGGATCGAGACGAACGGACTGAGGCTGTACGTGCGGCGCGGCGGCGCACCGCCGCGCGAGGAGCCCGAGGCGGGCGGGGAGGAGCGCCGCCTCGTCGAGGCTCCGAAAAAGGAGGAGACTCCGGCCTCCGGACAGGAGGTGCCGGACGGGAGGGCCGCCGAGGGGGTCTCCGGCTCCGATGGGTCCCTCACCATCGAGGCGCCGATGGTCGGCACGTTCTACCGCGCCGAGGCACCCGGGGCCAGGCCCTACGTCGAGGTCGGAAGCCGGGTCGAGCCGGATACGGTGGTGTGTCTGATCGAGGTCATGAAGATGATGAACTCCATCCGTGCCGGGGTCTCCGGGAGGATAGCCGAGGTGTGCGTGGAGAACGGAGAGCTCGTGGAGTACGGCCAGCCGCTCTTCCGGGTGGAGCCCGACCGGTGAAGATGAGACGCGTCTTCGTGGCGAACCGGGGTGAGATCGCGGTGCGGATCGTCCGTTCCTGCCGCGAGCTCGGGCTGGAGACCGTCGTGGGGTTCTCCGAAGCCGACCGCGGCGGCCTGGCGGTTCGCATGGCGGATCGGGGGGTGTGCATCGGGCCGGGGTCACCGGCGCAAAGCTACCTGAACGTGGGCGCGGTGGTGCAGGCGGCGATCGGCACCGGCTGCGACGCCATCCACCCCGGCTACGGATTCCTCTCGGAGAACCCCGCGCTGGCCGCCGCCGCGCGCGAGAACGGGCTGCGCTTCGTCGGGCCCCCCGCGGAGGTGATAGAGCTGGCCGGGGACAAGCTCCGCTCGCGCGAGGTCGCGGCCGAGGCCGGGCTGCCGGTCGTCCCGGGCGGCGAGGTGAGCGCGCTCGCCGACGCTTTGCGCTTCGCCGAAGAGGCGGGCTACCCGGTGCTGCTGAAGGCCGCGGCGGGCGGTGGCGGGCGGGGGATCAAGCTTGCCCGGGACCGGGAGGAGCTGGAGCGGCTGTTCGGGGTCGCGCTCGCCGAGGCGGGGGCGGCCTTCGGTGACGAACGCCTGTACGTGGAGCGCTTCATCCGGAGCGCCCGCCACGTCGAGGTGCAGGTGGCGGCGGACGAGAACGGCGGCGTGCTCCACTTCGGGGAGCGCGACTGCTCGGTGCAGCGACGCTACCAGAAGATCGTCGAAGAGGCTCCGGCCCCCGGGCTGGAGGCCGGGACGCGCGCGGCGCTCCACGGTGCGGCCGTCGCCTTCGCCCGCGAGATCGGCTACCGCAACCTCGGCACCGTGGAGTTCGTGGTCGACGCCGAGAGCGGGGAGTTCTTCTTCATGGAGATGAACTGCCGCATCCAGGTCGAGCACCCGGTGACCGAGTTGGTGACCGGGCGCGACCTCGTGGCGGACCAGCTGAGGATCGCAGCTGGTGAGAGGCTCGGCCTCTCGCAGGAGGAGGTGGAGTTTCGCGGGCATGCGATAGAGTGCCGCCTGACGGCGGAGGACCCTGCCCACAGCTTCCGCCCCACCCCGGGCAGGATCTCGCGTTTTTCGGTCCCCGGGATCGAGGGCCTGCGGGTCGATACCCACTGCGAGGAGGGGACGCTCGTGCCCCCCTACTACGACTCGCTGTTGGCGAAGCTCGTCTCCCACGCCGGGGACCGCGAAGGGGCGATCGAGAGGATGCGCGAGGCGCTCGAGGGGCTCGTGGTGGAGGGCGTTCCCACCAACCGCGAGCTGCTGATGCACGTTCTCGCCCACCCGGACTTCACCGGTGCGGCGGTGGACACGACCTGGCTCGAGGAGGAGGTGCTTGCGGCATGAGCGAGCCCGTCGAGATCATCGACACGACCATACGCGACGGCAACCAGAGCCTGTGGTCCGCGACCGGGCTCACCACCCAGGACGTCCTCGCCATAGCCCCGACGATGGACCGCGTCGGCTTCCACGCTCTGGACTTCACCTCCAGCACGCACATGGCGGTCTCCGTCCGCTTCCACCGGGAGGATCCCTGGGAGCGGATCCGGCTGGTGAGCGCAGCCATGCCGAACACGCCGCTGGGGCTTATCACCACCGGCATGCGCTTCATCCGTTGGGTGCCCGCCGGCGAGGACGTCATGCGACTCGCCTTCCGCTGCTGGGTGCGCAACGGGATGCGCAGGATCCAGATCGTCGATCCCTCGAACCAGCCCGAGGCGCTCCTCCGGATGGCCCGCGTCGCCCGTGAGGAGGGTTTCGAGGAGGTCGTCGTCGGGCTGACCTACTCCATAAGCCCGGTCCACACCCACGACTACTACCTGGAGCGGGCTGAAGCGGTCTCCCGCTCCGAGGACATCGACCGGCTCTACCTGAAAGATCCGGGCGGGCTCTTGATGCCGGAAGCGGTGCGCACCCTGATCCCGGGCTTCATCGAGCGCTTCGCCCCCCGCCCCGTCGAGCTCCACAGCCACTGCACGATCGGGCTCGGTCCCCTCGCCTACGTCGAGGGGCTGCGCTCCGGGGTGCGGACGCTGCACACCGCGGTGGAGCCGCTGGGGAGCGGAAGCTCGAATCCTCCCGCCAAATCCACGCTGCGCAACGTGGAGGCCGAGGGCCTCTCGTACGACCTGGATACGGAGGCACTCGAGGCTGTCTCCGGGTACTTCGACGAGCTGGCCCGCGAGCGCGGGCTGCCGGGCGGCAGCCCGCGGGAGTTCGATGGCGCCTACTTCCGGCACCAGATGCCGGGGGGCATGATCTCCACCACCCGTCGGCAGCTGCAGGAGCTGGGCCGGCCGGAGCTCTTCGACGCCGTCCTGGAGGAGGTCCCCCGGGTGCGCGCGGAGATGGGCTACCCCATCATGGTCACCCCGGTCTCGCAGTTCGTCGCCACCCAGGCCGTGATGAACGTCATCTCCGGCGAGCGCTGGTCGAGGGTCTCGGACGAGATGGTGCGCTACTTCCTCGGGCACTACTACGAGACCCCGGCGCCCGTCGACCCCGAGGTCGCCGACCGCGTGCTCTCGACGCCGCGCGCCTCCGAGCTGAAGGATCTCGAACCGATCTCTCTGGACGGGGCCCGCGAGCGCTTCGGTCGCCGGATCTCCGACGAGGAGCTGCTGTTGCGCCTCACGATGCCCGCGGAACAGGTGGACGCCATGGTCGCCGAACGTGGCAGGCCACGCGCGCCGCTGGTGCGACCCGGACGCGCACCGGTCGTACGGCTCCTGCGCGAGCTCTCCAGGCGCGACTCCATCTCTTATCTGAGGCTCGAAGACGAACGTACGGGGGATACCATTGTCTGGCGCAAGGAAGCTTGAGAGGATACGCGGGTTCGTCTTCGACGTGGACGGCTCGCTCGTGCACCGCGACGCCGGCTTTCACCCGCACCCGCTCCCCGGCGCGCCGGAGGTGCTGGAGAAGATCCGGACCTCCGGCCGGCCGCTCGTGCTGTTCACCAACGGCACGCACCTGCGTCCCGAGGAGTTCGCTCGGGGGCTGCGCGAGGGCGGGCTCCCCGTGCGCGACGACGAGGTCCTGACCCCCGTCTGCAGCGCGCTCGGGTATCTGGCGCGTCGCCACGGCGGACGGCGGACCATGGTCTTCGGCTCCGAGACGACCCGCGAACGCATGGCGGAGGCTGGGGTGCCGCTCACGGACGGGGAGGACGCCGAGGTGGTCTTCGTCACCCACGTCAGCGAGGTAGATTTCGACTCCCTGGAACGCGCGGCGCGCGCCATCACCCGAGGTGCGCCCCTTCTCACGGCCAGCTACGGTCCTGGCTACTGGGGGGCGAACGGCATGATCTTCAGCCGCGGCGCGATGGTGACCGCTGCGCTGGTGAAGGCTACGGGGAAGCGCCCCATCGTGGTCGGCAAACCCTCGCGGATGGCGGTGCGTGCGGCCTGCGAGCGGCTCGGGGTGGAATCCCGGGAGATGGCGGTCATCGGGGACGATCTTGACATGGACGTCGGTCTGGGTCGCCTGGGGGGCTCGTTCACCATCCTGGTGTGCAGCGGGACCAGCGGGTCGGTGGACCTGCGGCGGGTGCCGGAACGCCGGCGCCCGGATGCGGTGGTGGAGGGAGTGGGGGAGATCCTGAAGTGGCTTTGACGGGCGAGGTGCTCTGGACGCCACCACCGGACGTCCTGGAGACCACCGAGATCGGGCGTTACGTGCGCTGGCTGCGCGAGGAGCGCGCCCTCAAGTTCGAGGGTTACGACGAGCTCTGGCGCTGGTCGGTGGGGGATCTCGAGGCGTTCTGGCGCTCTGTCTGGGACTTCTACGGCGTGCGCGCCCACACCCCTCCCGAACGGGTGCTCGCCGCGCGCGAGATGCCCGGCGCCCGCTGGTTCCCGGGCGCGCGCCTGAACTACGCGGAGAGGATCCTCACCCCCTCGGGCGACGACGGAGAGGTCGCCATCTTCGCCCACTCCCAGACGCGCGCTCCCTTCGAGCTGACCTTCGGCGAGCTGCGCGAGCAGGTGGCGCGGGCCCGCGCCGGGCTCCGGCGCCTCGGGGTCGGCCCCGGCGACCGCGTCGCTGCCTACCTCCCGAACGTCCCGGAGACGGTCGTGGCCTTTCTCGCCACCGCGAGCCTGGGGGCCATCTGGGCGACCTGCGCGCCGGAGTTCGGCCCGCGCAGCGTGATCGATCGCTTCGGGCAGCTCGACCCCAAGGTGCTGCTCGCGGTGACGGGCTATCGCTACGGGGAGAAGCACATCGACCGCCGGGCGGAGGTGCGGGACATCCGGCGGGCGCTGCCCACGCTGGAGCGCGTGGTGCACGTCCCGTACGTCGGAGGGGCGGAGGACGTTCTGCCGGATTCGGTCGGTTGGGAGGAGCTGCTCTCGGAGGAGGAGCCGCTCCGCTGCGAGCCGGTGCCCTTCGACCATCCGCTCTACGTGCTCTTCTCCTCGGGCACCACCGGCAAACCCAAGACCATAGTGCACGGGCACGGCGGCATCCTCCTCGAACACCTCAAGAACCTGGGTCTGACCTGGGATCTCCGTCCCGGAGCCCGGCTGATGTGGTTCACGACGACCGCCTGGATGATGTGGAACGCCCTCGTCTCGGCGCTGCTCCTGCGGTCGGCGATAGTCACCATGGACGGCAACCCGCTCTACCCAGATCTCGCCTTCCAGTGGCGGCTGGCCGAGCAGACCGGCGCAACGATGCTCGGCGTCGCCCCGGCCTACCTCATGGCCTGCCGCAAGGCCGGCCTCGAGGTAGGTCGGGAGTTCGACCTCTCGAGCGTGCGGCAGATAGGGGCGGCGGGGAGCCCGCTGCCGCCGGAGGGCTTCGACTGGGTCTACGAGCAGCTCGGGCCCGACGTGCTGCTGAACATAGGCAGCGGGGGGACCGATGTGTGCACCGGCATCGTGCAGGGGAGCCCGCTGCAGCCGGTCTACCGGGGTGAGATCTCCGGCCCTTGCCTGGGGGTCGACGCCGCCGCCTACGACGAGCGCGGCCGACCGGTCGTCGGCGAGTTCGGAGAGCTCGTGATCCGCTCTCCCATGCCCTCGATGCCGCTCGGCTTCTGGAACGACCCCGGAGACAGGCGCTACCGCGCCGCATACTTCGAGCGCTTCCCGGGCGTCTGGTGCCACGGCGACTGGATCCGCTTCACCGAGCGCGGAAGCTGCGTGATCTCCGGCCGCTCGGACGCGACGCTCAACCGCGGCGGGGTGCGCCTGGGGACCGGGGAGATCTACGCCGTAGTCGAGTCCCTCGAGGAGGTCACCGACAGCCTCGTCGTCCACCTCGAAGACGCCGAGGGCGGACCCGGCGAGCTCTTGCTCTTCGTCGTCCCGGCGCCGGGCACAGAGCTCGACGAGCGCCTGCGCTCCCGCATCTCCGCCACCCTCCGCCGCGAGCTCTCCCCGCGCCACGTCCCCGATGCCATCGAGGCCGTCCCCTCCATACCCCGCACGCTCTCCCAGAAGAAGCTCGAGGTGCCCGTCAAACGCATCCTGCTCGGCGCCCGCCCGGAGGAGGTCGCGAGCCGCGACTCCCTCCTCGACCCGGCCGCCCTCGACGCCTTCGCCGCATACGCGAGGCACCGAAGCTGCGAAGACGAAGATTGACTACTATTGAACCTTCTGCGGAGCAGGCTTCGTGCGATTGACCTCCGGTGTCGAATCGAAGAGAATGCCGGGCGGCGCTCACCCGCTCCCTGATAAGCGGACGGCCATCCGGTATCTTGTGGACAGGGCACGGAAAGAGTGGGAAAATAAGGAAGATGAGAGAGCGTTTCGTGTTCAGCCCTGGAATGGGTGAGTCGTGCAATACACTCGAGCAGAGCAGGGTGCAATGTCCATAAGGGAACTCATAGAGATACTGCCCGAACCCCTGCGTCAGCGGGCGCTCACCCACCCGAGCGTCGCCGACCCCTACGAATCGAACGGGCGGCTCGAGTTCCTGGGAGACTCCGTCCTGAACAGCCGGGTCGCCGAGCTGGTCTTCCACAGCTATCCGGAGCTTCTCGAGGGTGACCTGACGCGCATCCGGGCTCATCTGGTGAGGAAGTCTTTCCTCGCCAGCGTCGGCCGGGAAGAGGGGCTCGAGGAGGAGATCGAGAGTTCGGTCATGAACGACTCGGTGATAGCGGACACGGTGGAGGCTATCATCGGGGCGGCTTATCTGATCGACCGGGACCTCGTCTACAGGACGATAGACGAGATCTTCAACCCGGCCGAGATCGACACCGAGGAGCTCCGGGACTGGAAGACCATGCTGCAGGAGACGCTGCAGGCGGACGGTCTTCGCCCCACCTACCGCGTCATCTCGAAACAGGGGCCTCCGCACCGGCCCATCTTCACCTCCGGGGTTTCCGTGGACGGGCAGGAGATAGCGACCGGCAAGGGGCACTCGATCAAGGAGAGCGAGCAGGCGGCCGCCCGGGCGGCCCTCGAGATCCTCGGCACCCGTCCGCTCCCGCGCTCGACGGTCGAGGTCCACGTCGGAGCGTAGGATTCCGTAACGCTCGTTCCCGGTTCTTAAGTGAAGAGGTCCATGAGCTGTAGGTTCTCGAACTCTGCCGCGAGGGCTGGAGAGAGTTCCGCCCGGCTCTTCTTCTGTCCCATCTGGGAGGCGATCTCCAGGAAGGCTTCTACCGGGGGAGGGGAGGGGAGATCCTTGCGCCGGAGCGCCACGATCGGCCGGCGCGTCCTCGGCGCGTCCTCCAGCTCTATGATGCACAGCCGCCCGGCCTCGACCGCCCGGACCACGGCGGTGCGGGGCAAAAACGCGACCCCCAGGCGATGCTCGACCATCCGCTTGGCCGCCTCTATGTTGTCCAGCTCGAGGGTGCGGAACCGGGTGACTCCGGCTTTGCGCAACAGGTCGCGGGTGAGACCGTAGTAGCTCGACGCGGTGTCGAACATGACGATCTGCTCTCTGCTCACCTCACCGAGCGTTGCCGTCCCCTTCTCCGTGAAGGCGTGTTCTGGATAGACCACGAGGACCAGCTCGTCTTCATAAAGGGGTATGCTCTCTACCTCGGCGTGCTCGATCTCACGCGCGAGCCCCAGCTGCACCTCGTCGTCGAGCACCATCTGCAGCACGTCCTCCGAATGCCCGGTCCTCACCGAGATCGAAACCTTCGGATACGCCCCGGAGAAACGCTCCAGAAGCGCCGGCAGCGCGTAGGTGCTCACCCCCGGCGAAGATCCGATGACGAGCCGACCACCAGTCAGCCCGTTTAATTCTTCTATCTTCCGCCGGCCCTCCTCGACGCTCTTCATCACACGCTCGGCGTGCGGCAGAAACTCCTTGCCGGCCTCCGTCAGCCGCATCCCCCGGCTCGTCCTCGCGAACAACTGAGCTCCGAGTTCCTCCTCCAGAGCCTTTATCCTCGCCGTGAGCGTCGGCTGCGTGAGAAACATCTCCTCCGCCGCCCGGCTCACGTTGCCCAGCCGCGCCACCGCCAGAAAGCACTCTATCTGCTTGAAAAGCATCAGTCCTCCTCGCTGGATATAAAAATTATCTATCGTTCATATGTAAACAAACAATTGGATTAATAGCAAGGGGGCTGGTAGCCTTTCTGGCAGTTGGTAATCGGGTGATATCCGCACATTCCAGGAAGGAGGTTTTGGGGATGATCCCGGTGCAGTACAGGGAGGCGCTCTCCGAGGAGGTGCTCGGGTCGGGTTACGAGAAGGAGATGCCGGAGATCGGGCGGCGTGTCCTGATCGGGCGCGAGCGCTACGAGGTTCTCTACCGTTGGAGGGGTGGGCCTATGGGTGGTGTGGTCTACGTGAGGCCTGTCTCTTCGGCGGAGGGGTGGCGAGAAGAGCGGTATGAGAGACGCGTCGCGTCGTAGGTATCCGGGGAACCGGAGTCTTCTTTCGAGGGAGGTCCAGGTGACGATATCCGGGATGGATCCGACGGAGATAGCCAGGAGCTGGGAGGATGAGCGGTGGGAGGGGATCGAGCGTCCCTACTCTGCCGAGGACGTCTCCCGGCTCGCGGGGTCGGTGCGCTTCGAGCACACGCTGGCCAGGATGGGAGCGGAGAGGCTCTGGAGGCTGATGCACGAGCGTCCGTTCGTGCGGGCTCTGGGTGCGATGACCGGGAACCAGGCCGTCCAGCAGGTCAAGGCCGGTCTGGAGGCCATCTACCTCTCCGGCTGGCAGGTCGCCGCCGACGCCAACCTCGCCGGGCAGACCTACCCGGATCAGAGCCTCTACCCGGCCAACAGCGCGCCCGAGCTCGTGCGGCGCATCAACCGGGCGCTCAGGAGGGCCGATGAGATACACCACGCCGAGGGCAGAGACGGCATCTACTGGTACGCTCCAATAGTCGCCGACGCCGAAGCCGGGTTCGGCGGGGCGCTCAACGTCTTCGAGCTGATGAAGGCCATGATCGAGGCCGGGGCCGCCGGGGTGCACTTCGAGGATCAGCTCTCCTCGGAGAAGAAGTGCGGGCACATGGGCGGGAAGGTTCTGCTCCCCACCTCCCAGGCGATACGGAACCTCATCTCGGCCCGGCTTGCCGCGGACGTCATGGGGGTTCCGACCGTGATCATCGCCCGCACCGATGCGGAGGCCGCCAAGCTGATAACCTCCGACGTCGACCCGGCGGACGAGCCGTTCATAACGGGCGAGAGGACGGTGGAGGGCTTCTACCGGGTGAAAAACGGGCTCGAACATGCCATCGCCCGCGGGATAGCCTACGCTCCTTACGCGGACGTCATCTGGTGCGAGACGTCCACCCCTGACCTCGGGGAGGCGCGGGAGTTCGCGGAGGGGATCCACGAACGTTATCCCGGGAAACTGCTCGCCTACAACTGTTCGCCCTCGTTCAACTGGAAGCGCAACCTCTCCGAGGAGGAGATCGCGAGCTTCCAGGAGAAGCTCGGAGAGATGGGTTACCGCTTCCAGTTCGTCACCCTCGCCGGGTTCCACGCGCTCAACTACTCCATGTTCGACCTCGCCGACGGATACCGCGACGAAGGTATGGCGGCCTACGCCCGCCTGCAACGGGCCGAGTTCGAGGCGGAGGAGCGCGGCTATACTGCCACCAGGCATCAGCGTGAGGTCGGGGCCGGCTACTTCGACGACGTCGCGCAGGTCGTCGCCGGCGGGCTCGCCTCGACCACGGCGCTCACCGGCTCGACCGAGGAGGCCCAGTTCGAGGTCAGCCGAGAGCGCAGCTGAGCAACGGAGAGCCTCGGCAGAGCCGGACTCCGGGGGAGCAGATGCTCCCCCGGAGCTTTTTGAGCGGCGCTTTGCGGGTTTTTCCGGCGTGCTTACCGGGCGGAAAGCACGTAGAATTCGCGCAGGATGCTCAAGGACATCTACATAAAGGGCTTCAAGACCTTCGTGCGGCCGGTGCGGATGCCGCTGGAGCGGGGCGTGACCGCGATCATCGGTCCCAACGGCTCCGGCAAGAGCAACATCACCGACGCGGTGCTCTTCGCGCTCGGTGAGCAGAGCCCGAGCCTCTTGAGGGCCAGCTCGATGTCCGACGTGATCTTCTCCGGCTCAGAGACTCTGAAACCTGCGGCCGTGGCGGAGGTCACGCTGGTCTTCGACAACTCTTCCGGGGAGATCTCGCTGCCGTACGAAGAGGTCTCCATCACCCGGCGCATCTCTCGTGACGGTCGGAATGTCTACCGGATAAACGGCTCTTCGGCCCGTCTCGTGGACGTTCGCGCGGTCGCAGGAGAGGCAGGAGTGGGGCGGCACAGCATCGTTCGTCAGGGGGCCGTCGGATCGATAGTCACCGGTGGGGCTTCGGCCGCGAGGGATGCGCTCGAGGAGGCTGCCGGCCTGGGTGTGTACCGCAGGCGCAGGTTGGCGGCGGAGAGGAGGCTGGGGCAGGCCAGCGACCAGCTCGAGAAGAGCCGCCAGATGGAGGCCGAGCTCGCATCCCAACTGCGCAGGATAGAACGCGAGGCCGAGGCAGCCCGTGAGTACCGGGAGCTCGAAGCCCGCTACCGCAGCCTGAGCCTGGCGCACCTCTACCGGCTGGCGAGCCGGGATCTCGAACGCCGGAGGCGGGAGCTCCGGCGGGCGGAAGCGAGGGTGCACGAGCTCTCGAAGCGGGAGAGCGAACTGCGCGCGCGGCGGGAGCGCCTCTCCGAAGATCTCGTAACGATCGAAGAGGAGCTCTCTCGGCAGGATGCGATCTTCGGTGCGATCGAGGGGGGCCAGGAGCGACTGCGGCGTCTCTCCGTGCGCCTCGAGCGGGCTTCCGTCCGTCTGGAGGGGCTGGGACGTGGGGTGTCAAGGCCGGAGGCCGTACTCCAGAAGAGGCTGGAGGAGGTGGCGAAGGTTCTGGATAGGGCTCGCCGGAGCGTGGAGGCTTTCGAGGCTGAACGTGCCAGGAGGCTCGAGGCGGCGGACCGGGTCGGGAAGGAGCTGCGCGCGGCACGCGAGAGGGTGGAGGCTCTCTCCGGGGAGAGGGAGAAGATCTCGCTCAGGCTGGAGCGGCTTCGGGCCCGTCTGGAGCAGATGTCCGATGATGCTTCCAGCGGCCACGTGCCGGACCACCTGCTCGAGAGGCTCGAGCGCTTGCCGGATGATCTGCGCCGGACGAAGGATCCCACGGAGCTTCAAAACCGGATTTCCGGGTTGCAACGGCGCGTATCCGGGCACCGGCGTGATCTCGAGGACCTGCTCACCGCGGCCCGCGAACGTCAGGGGGCGCTCGCGGCGATACGCGGGAGCGCCGAATCCACCCTCAGGCGGCTGCGTGCCGGGCGGGAGGGTGCTGGCACCTCGATCAGGCTGCGCGAGGTGATCCGTGCCCGACCCGGGTTCGAGTCGGCCGTGGACGCGGCCCTGCGAGAGCTCGGAGACGGGGTGCTGGCGGACGATCTCGGCGCGGGGCTGCGGCTGGTCACCGGACCCGAGAGGGTGGCGGTCCGCCTCGATGCGAGCCCGGTCGAGGAGGAAGATGCCCTCCCCGGCCTGCCGCTGTGGGAGTGTATCGAGGTCACCGACCCCCGCTACTCGGAGCCGATACGCAGGATACTCTGCGGTATCTACGTCATCGAGAATCCTTCCGGCATCGAGCTTTCGAACGGCCACGTCTTCGTGACGCCGGAGGGGTTGCGTCTGACGCGGGCCAGCGTGGCTCGTGGCGGCTCGGGGTTCTTCGAGCGCGAGGGCCGTATTCGCCGGGAGGAGAAGCGTCTCTCCGACCTCGAGAGAGGCCCGGCAGCCACGCTCGACGAGATCCGGGGCGGACTCGCACGCGCTTCCGATGTTCTGCGCGCCGTCTCCCGCGCTTGCTCCGAGCTCGATACCCTCTGCAAGAGGCTCCTCGAGGCCAGGGAGCTCCTCGCCTCCCGCGCGGAGCGCCTCGCGGCCTCGGAGCGTCGTTCGCGGGAGAGGGCGCGTGAGCATAGGCAACGGGCGGGCGCGTTCGCCCGGGAGATCTCCACCGAAGAGGAGAGGCTCGCCGCGGTGGCGCGCGAGCTGCACGAAGCCGAGAAGGAGGCTTCTGGGGCCGCGTCCGCCCGTGCGGACGCACGGGAGAACCTGCGTGTCACCGAGCACGAGCTCGCCGACGGCCGCCGGGTGCTCCGCTCTCTCGAGAGGCGCCACGAACGCCTCCTGCACGCCGTGAGACGCTCCTCCGCGGCCGCCCCGACTCCGGACGCAGGGGCCCTGGAGAACCTCACCCGACGGTCGCTCGAAGTCTGCACCTCCCTCTCCGAGAGGCTTTCGGAGATGAAGGAGGCGCTGCGGCGCACCCGCGAGGAGGCCGGCGAGAGGCGCCGGAGACTCGGCCGTCTGCAAGAGGATCTCGCCTCCAGCGCGGCCAAGCTGGCCGGGGAGATCGCCGAAGCCCGCGGAGAGCGTGAGCGCCTCGCGGACGAACTGCACCGCGCAGAACGCGGCGCCGAGGCGGCGCGGGAGGAGCTGCACTCCGAGTGGGGCGCTACCCTGGAGGAGGCACGCCGGAACGCCGAAGATCTCGGTCCCGATACAGAGCAGGAGAGACGCGAACTCGCCCGCCGCCTCAAGAACTTCGGGGACGTCAACCTGCTCGCCATCTCCCAGCAGGAACAGCTGCGCGAGCGACATCGTTTCCTCGTCTCTCAGCGCGAAGACGCCGAAGCGGCCGCCACAGATATTAAACGCATAATACAGAAGATAGACCGGGAGATAGAGCGTCGTTTCCTGAGCACCTTCGAGCGGGTACGCGAGATCTTCGAAGGCATGGTCCCGTGCATGATGTCCGGTGGGCAGGGCAGGCTCGAGCTCTCGGAGGATGGGGTGGAGATGGCGGTGAGGATAGGCAAAAGGGGCTGGAAGCCTCTGCAGGTACTCTCTGGCGGGGAGAGGTCGCTGCTCGCGCTCGCGTTCCTCTTCAGCATCTTTCTGGGTGGGACCCGCGAGTCCGGGTGGTTCTGCATGCTCGACGAGGCGGAGGCTGCGCTCGACGACCTCAGCCTGGCCCGCTTCCTCTCTGTGGTAGACTCTTACCGCGCGAAGGGCCAGATACTTCTGGTCACCCACCAGAAGCGCACCATGGCCTCGGCCGACGTCCTCTACGGCGTATCCGTGGACGGAACCGGGGCCACCGCAGTTGTGTCCAAACGTCTAAAAGGAGAGTAGAGTCCGGCGCTATGGCCCGTTCCTGGCGCAACTTTTTCAGGAGGAAGAGAGAGCCCGAAGCCGAACCTCCCCAGATAGAGGCCCCGGAGGAGACGGAGGAGCGACAGGAGGAGGCGGCGGAGGCCGCTCCCCCTGCCCGTGAGGAGCCCGAAGCGGTGCGGGTGGAGGAGCCTGCGCCGCGTGAGCCGGAGGCGGCACGGGTAGAGGAAGAAGAAGCCCGCGAGGAGTCCGAAGCCGGGTGGTTTGGCCGCCTCAGGCAGGGGCTGCGGAAGAGCCGGGAGTCTGTCGTCGGGCAGCTGAACGCGGCGGTGGCCGAGTTCAGGGACGCCGAGGACGAGGAGTTCTGGGAGAGGGTCGAGGAGATCCTCATTGCCTCCGACGTCGGGGTGACGACCACGGCGAAGCTCGTCGGGGAGCTCGAGCAGGAGGCTCTCAGGCGCAACATCACGAGCGGGGAGGAGCTCCGGGAGCTTCTCGTGCAGAAGGCCGAGAGGATGCTCTCCGGGCCCGTCGAGCTCGACATATCGCACAAGCCCACGGTCATCCTGATGGTCGGGGTCAACGGGACCGGGAAGACCACCACGATAGGCAAGCTGGTCAACTTCCTGCCGGGGAAGGTGATGCTCGCGGCCGGGGATACCTTCCGGGCCGCGGCGATAGAGCAGCTGCAGGAGTGGGGCAGGAGGACCGGGGCGCCGGTCATCGCCCGGCAGCGCGGCGCCGACGCGGCCTCCGTAGCGCACGAGGCCGTCGAGGCGGCGAAACGAGAGGGGATGGACGTTCTGATCGTGGACACCGCGGGGAGGCTGCACACAAAAATCAACCTCATGGCCGAGATGGAGAAGATAGGGCGGGTCATCGGCCGGCAGCTGCCCGGGGCCCCGCACGAGGTGCTGCTCACGGTGGATGCGACCACCGGGCAGAACGGTTTGAGGCAGGCCAAGATGTTCAAGGAGGCCATAGGGGTGAGCGGCATCGTGTTGACCAAGCTCGACGGAACGGCCAAGGGCGGCATCGCGCTGGCGATAGCCAACGAGATCGGGGTGCCGATAAAGCTCGTCTCGGTGGGGGAGAAGGTTGAGGATCTGCACCCGTTCGATGCCCGGCAGTTCGCGGAAGCTTTGTTCGGGGAGCTCTAGGAGATGTTCGACACTTTAAGCGACAGGCTGAACACCGCTCTCGAGGGCGTACGCAGCAGCGGAACCCTCACGGAGGATCAGGTAAAGAAGGTCACGCGCGAGATACGCCTCGCGCTGCTCGAGGCCGACGTCAACTACAACGTCGTCAAGGAGTTCGTCTCCAACGTGCGCGAGCGGGCGACCGGGGCGGAGGTCTCGAAGGCGCTCTCACCGGGCCAGCAGGTCGTGAAGATCGTCAACGAGGAGCTCGCGAACCTGATGGGCGGGACGGCGAGCAAGCTCACCTTCGCCTCCCGGCCGCCGACGGTCGTGATGCTCGCGGGCCTCAACGGGCACGGGAAGACGACCGCCGCCGGCAAGCTCGCGCTCTTCGTCAGGAAGATGGGCAAGCACCCCTACCTCATCGCCTGCGACACCTACCGTCCGGCCGCCATAGACCAGCTCGAGCAGATAGGGCGCGAGCTGAGGGTCCCGGTCTACAGCGAGGGTACCGAGCCCGCGCCCGAAGACATCGCCGAGCGCGGCATCAGGCGTGCCAGGGACGAGGGGTACGACTTCGTCATCGTGGATACCGCGGGGCGGCAGGTCGTCGACGAGCAGATGATGGAGGAACTGCGGCGGGTGCGCGAGCGGATAAAGCCGCACTCGGTCCTGCTCGTGCTCGACGTCGTCACCGGGCAGAACGCCGTGGAGGTCGCACAGGCCTTCCAGGAGTACGCGGACTTCGACGGCATGATCCTCACCAAGCTCGACGGCGATGCCCGCGGGGGGGCCGCGCTCTCGGTCGTCTCGGTCACCGGGCGGCCGATAAAGTTCGCCTCCGAGGGCGAGAAGATGAGCGAGTTCGACTACTTCTACCCCGACAGGATGGCCGGACGCATCCTCGGGATGGGGGACGTCCTGACGCTCATAGAGAAGGCCGAGGCCCAGATGGACCGCGAGCAGGCCGAGGAGCAGGGCAGGAAGCTCATGAGCGGGAAGTTTACCTTCGAGGATTTCCTCAAGCAGATGCAGATGATAAAGAGGATGGGGCCGCTCTCGGGGCTGCTCGGCATGATTCCCGGCCTCGGCCGGCAGCTGAAGGACGTCGAGATAGACGACCGGGTGATGGGGAGGGTCGAGGCCATGATAACCTCGATGACCCCGCAGGAGCGGCGCAACCCCAAGCTGTTGCACAACCCGAGCCGGGTGCGCAGGATCGCCCGCGGCTCGGGGACGAGCCCGCAGGAGGTGCAGAAGCTCGTCAAGCAGTTCGGCGAGATGCAGAAGATGATGCGGCAGATGGGCAAGGGGAGAGGTTTCCCGAAAGTTCCGTTTTGAGAGAAGAGAAGGAAGGTGATGACATGGCGGTGAAGATAAGGCTTGCCAGGTTCGGGTCCAACAGGAACCCGTTCTACCGGGTCGTCGTGGCCGATTCGCGCAGCCCCCGGGACGGCCGGTTCATAGAGCGGATCGGCACCTACAACCCGCGCACCAACCCCTCGGACATACAGATAGACACCGAGAAGGCGCGGGAGTGGCTCGCCAAGGGCGCCCAGCCCACCGACCAGGTGCGCAAGCTGCTCGAGATCTCCGGGGTCCTCTAGGAGGGAGGCATGCGGCAGTTCGAGGATCTGCTGCGGTTTCTGGTCGAGGGGCTCGTCGACGATCCGCGGAGCATCGAGATCTCCGGCGAGGAGCGGGGGAGCCGGGTCAGCCTCACGCTGCGGGTCGCGAGCGAGGACATGGGCAAGGTCATCGGCAAGGGCGGCCGGACGATAAACGCGATCCGCAAGGTCATGAAGGCCGCCTCCGTGAAGGCCGAGCGCCGGGTGACGGTGGAGGTTCTGGACTAGGAACCTTGCACCGGGAGCCCTCTGACCCGGTCACCATCGGCAGGATCCTGGCCCCGCACGGTGTGCGGGGTACCGTGCGCGTCAGAGCCTTCGGCTCGGGACGGCACCTGCGCGAGGGGGTCGAGCCATTCGTGGCGGAGAGGAGGCGCAGGATCCTGCGCAGCCGATCCACCCCGAAAGGATTCCTCGTGGACCTCGACGGCATAGAGAGCCGCGAGGAGGCTCTGGAGCTGCGCGGACAGGAGATGTTGCTCGACCGCACAGAGCTGGACGATCCCGACGAGGAGGAATACTACGTGGGAGACCTCATCGGACTCGAGGTCGTCTCCGGATCCGGGGAGACCATCGGGAGGGTCACGGAGACCTTCGAGACCCCGGCGCACGAGGTGCTCGTCGTGCGCGGCCGGGGTGGTGAGTCTTACCTTCCCTTCACCCGGGAACACGTGCCCGAGGTGGACCTGGAGCGGGGCAGGATCCTCGCCCGGCCACCGGAAGAGGCGTAACGTTATGCGGAGCATCGACGTTTTCTGCGTGTTTCCCCGTGCCGTCGAGGCGGCCGTACGGGTCGGGGTCGTCGGGAGGGCGATAGAGCGTGGGCTGGTGGATTTCAGGGCCTTCGACCTGCGGGACTTCTCCGCCGACGGCAGGATAGACGACATGCCGTTCGGGGGAGGGCCTGGGATGATTGTCCGGGTGGATATCGTGGCGCGGGCGCTCGAGGAGGTCTACGGCGTGCCGGCGAGAGAGCTCAAGGAGGAACGCCGGGTCGTCGTGACCGAGGCATGGGGGCGCAGGATCACCCAGAGCTACATCAGCGAGGTCAGCTCCGATCGGCGTGATCTCACGATCGTCTGCGGCCGTTACGGAGGAATCGACGAGCGGGTGAGCCAGGTCATCGCAGATGAGGTGATCTCCCTCGGTGAGTTCGTCCTCTCGGGGGGGGAGATAGTCGCGGCCGCGCTCTCTGATGCGGTGATAAGGCGGATGGAGGGGGTGCTGGGGAACTCCGAGAGCCTCGTCGGTGAGTCCTTCTCTTCCGGAGAGGACGTGATGGGCCCGCCGCAGTACACCCGGCCCGCCGAGTGGGATGGAGAGAGGGTCCCCGCCGTGCTATTATCCGGAGATCACGAGAAGATCCGCGCCTGGCGCGAGCGGGAGGCGCGCCTCAGGGCTGCCGGATGCTTACCCGATCCCCAGCCGGGGGCCTGTCGAGAGTCTGCGAAAGGAGAGAGCCTATGATCACGAGCGAGAACATCGAGCCGCGCACCGACTTCAAGCCCGGCGACACCATTCGTGTTCACTACCGGGTCGTCGAGGGCAACCGTGAACGTACGCAGGTCTTCGAGGGGTTGTGTCTCGCGCGCAAGGGAGGCGGGATAAACGAGACCTTTCTCGTCAGGAAGACGTCTTTCGGGGTGGCGGTGGAGAGGATCTTCCCTCTGCATTCGCCCCGGATCTCCAGGATAGAGGTCGTGACCCGCGGGGATGTGCGCCGGGCCAAACTCTACTACATACGCGAGAAGGTCGGTAAGAAGGCCCGGGTAAAACGCGCCCGGTAAGGGAGACCGGCCCCACACGTGTCCCGGGTCGATCCGCCAGCCCTCTACGCATTCGACGCGGCCTGGACCTGCGGTCGTCGCGCGCCGCTGGCCGGGACCGACGAGGCGGGGCGTGGGGCACTCGCCGGGCCGCTGGTCGCCGCGGCGGTGGTTCTGGGAAGGGGCGCTGTCGAGAGCCTCGCTGACTCCAAGGCGCTCCGCCCGGAACGGCGTGAGCTCGTCTACCGCGGGATACTCGATCGGGCCGAGTCGCTCTCGGTGGTCTCTGTGCCCGCCTGGTGGATCGACCGCCAGGGGATCGGGACGGCCAACTGCGTGGCTCTCGAACGCGCCATCTCTCTTCTCGAGGAGAACGCCGGGTGCTACCTCGCCGACGGGAGCCTCCGCCTCGGCAGAGGCATAGAGAGCCTGCCCGGGGCGGACGCGTGCAGCGCCGTGGTGGCGGCCGCGAGCGTGGTGGCCAAGGTTCTGAGGGATGCGGCGATGTCCCGGCTCGCCGCCGAGTATCCTGGTTACGGATTCGAACGCAACCGGGGGTACGGCACCCGCGATCACCGCCTGGCGCTCGCGGAGCTTGGGCCCTGCAGGGTGCACAGGTTGAGCTACGCCGGGGTGAGGAGCGGATAGGGGCGGACGGCAGGCAGCAAGCCGGGCGGATGGGGGAGACGCTCGCGCTCCGGTACCTCGTGCGGGAAGGATACGTGCCTCTCGCCCGCAACTACAGAACGCCTCGGGGTGAGATAGACCTGATCGTTCGCCGGGGTGCTACCCTGGTCTTCGTCGAAGTCAAGCTGCGCCGGGGAATGGGTTTCGGAGAGCCTCTCGAGGCCATCACCCCCCGTAAGCAGTCCCGGATACGTGCAGCTGCAGAGCAGTTCCTGGCCGGACTCCCGGAGGGCAGCTTCGAGGAAGTGCGCTTCGACGCCATCGGCGTGACGTTCGAGGGTGGTAGACCCAGGGTAACCCACCTGGAGGATGCCTTCTAAGCCCCAGGTTTGCATACAACACGACATGAATGGTATAATCCCGTCCGCTTCGGCTGATCCTCGCGTGGGGGTAGTTTGAGATGGCTGTATGCCGGGCTCGGAGCCTGGCCCTGGTAGGTGTAGAGGCGGTGCCCGTAGAGGTCGAGGTAGACATAAGTGCTGGCCTGCCGGGGTTTTCGATAGTTGGGTTGCCGGATGCGGCGGTTCAGGAAGCACGGGAGCGCGTGCGGGTTGCGATCTCCAACGCCGGGTACAGGTTTCCCCCTCGAAAAGTCGTGGTTAACCTCGCGCCGGCCAACCTCCGCAAAGAGGGGCCGACATTCGACCTTCCGATAGCGCTTGCAATCCTTGGTGCTTCTGGTGTGTTGGATGGGCAATCTCTGGAGGGATGTGCTGCGGCCGGTGAGTTGTCGCTCGACGGCGGCGTGCGTGGGATAAGGGGAGCGCTCTCGATGGCGGAGAGGGTCTTCGCCGAGGGTATTCCAAGGCTGCTCCTTCCGGCCCGCAACGCTGCCGAGGCTGCGTGCATGGGCGGTGTGGAAGTGCTGGGGGTCGGGAGCCTGCGGGAGGCTGTGGGTTTTCTGGAAGGATCAACGAGTATAGAACCCGCGGTCCCCGGGCGCGGGGGCGAGGCAGGATGGGGGGACACGGAGGAGGATTTCGCCGACGTCGCTGGGCAGGAGTTCGCCAAGCGGGCTCTCGAGGTGGCGGCCGCCGGTGGACACAACGTCCTGATGTGCGGCCCACCGGGTTCCGGGAAGACGATGCTCGCCCGACGGCTTCCGGGGATACTCCCCCCGATGACCCTGCAGGAGAGCATAGAGGTGACGAAGGTCTACAGCGCCGCTGGTCAGACGGATGGTGGACTTCTCAGGGTCAGGCCGTTCCGCGCCCCGCACCACACGATATCTACCTTGGGACTCGCTGGAGGGGGAAGCAACCCGCGTCCCGGGGAGGTCTCGCTGGCGCACCACGGCGTTTTGTTTCTGGACGAGCTTCCGGAGTTCTCGCGCAGGACGCTCGAGGTCTTGAGGCAGCCGCTCGAGGACGGGGAGGTGACAATATCCCGGGTGGCGGGGACGCTCAGCTACCCGGCCCGCGTGACGCTCGTCTGCTCGATGAACCCATGTCCGTGCGGGTACGCTGGGGATTCTCGCCATGAGTGCCGCTGTACACCGGGACAGATAGAGCGCTACAGGAGCCGGCTTTCAGGGCCGCTACTTGACAGAATCGACCTGTTTGTCAACGTGCCTCGTCTCAAGAGGGAGGAGCTGCGCGGGCCGGTGTTGGCGGAGGGGTCCGGGCGGATCAGAGAGAGGGTGGTCGCCGCCCGGGAGAAGCAGATCGAACGCCAGAGGGTACCGAATTCGGCCCTCGGCGGCCGCAGGCTGCGCGAGGTGTGCCGGCTGGACGAACCTGCGGAGTCGCTCTTCGCTGCAGCGATCGAACGCCTCGGGCTCTCCGGGAGGGCACACGACAGGATCCTGCGCGTGGCGCGCACTGTTGCGGATCTTGCCGGTGAGGACTGGATCTCCGCCGACCACATAGCGGAGACGCTCAACTACAGGAGGATGGAACTTGCCGGGGGTTGAGGGGAGGGATGCCTGCCTGCTGCTCTCGCTGGTACAGGCGCGGGTGGGAGCGAGCATCTTGCGTGCTCTCGGAGAGAGGGAGCCGGAAGTCGTTCTCGAGGAGCGGCCGGAGCGATTGCGTGAGATGTTCGGTTTGAGCGAGAAGGCTGTCCGTGTCCTTGAGGAGATCCGGCACACCTTCGACGCGGAAAGCGTCGTGGCGGCCCTCGCGGAAAGGGGTGCCAGCGTGGTGACGCTCGCCGATGAGGGCTATCCGGAGCGGTTGCGCCAGGTTCCGGACCCCCCTCCGGCTCTCTTCCTCTCGGGCGGGGCGATCCCGGATGGGCCGGCGGTGGCGCTCGTAGGCTCCCGCAAGGCCTCGGCCGGTGCTCTTGAGGCAGCCAGGGAGCTCGGTAGGGCCCTCGCCGGGCGGGGTGTGAACGTCATCAGCGGGCTCGCTTTGGGTGTGGACGCTGCGGCCCACGAGGGTGCTCTGGAGGCGGGGAACACCGTGGGCGTGCTCGGGTGCGGAATCGACGTGGTCTACCCGCGTCAGAACCGGGATCTCTACGAAAGGGTCAGGCGGCAGGGAACCATCCTCTCCGAGTACTATCTCGGAGAGGCTCCGCTCGCCTGGAGGTTCCCGGCGCGCAACAGGATCATCGCGGGGCTCGCTGATGTTGTGGTGGTGGTCGAGGCTTCCCAGAGGAGCGGGGCGCTCATAACCGCCAGGCACGCTCTGGATGCGGGGAGGGAGGTCTGGGCGGTTCCCGGACCCATAGGAGTACCGGAGTGCCGGGGATCGAATCGCCTGATCTCAGAGGGGGCCTCCCCGCTTTGGGATGTGGGGGAGTTCGTTGAGGCCGTCGCGCCCCCCTCGGAGGAGGAATTCATGGGACGCGAGTCCCTCGCTGAGAACCTGTGGGACGTGCTGCCCCACAGGGAAGCGGCGGTCCTTGCCGGCATCGGGTTTACACCGTGCAGCGTTGATCAGATCTCCCGCCGGAGTGGGGTCGATGTGCGGGAGGTGCTGCGCGTGTTGCCGGTGCTCGAACTCAAGGGATATGTACGTCGTGATGTTGGCGGGATGCTCTCGCGTACGGGGCCCGTGGGATGAGGTCGTACTCTTATCTCAGAACCATGGTCCGGTCGGTTGCTGGTTGGAGGGGGGTTTTTTGGGCATCGGGGGTGGTCATACACTAGGGCGTCTGTGGGAGCGTTACCTCGCGCGCCGGAGCGAGCTCGCGGGGCTCCCGGGCGATGATCGCGCCCGGTCCGGCCTGCGGCGTCAGGTCAACCGGCTGCGGGATCGTCTGATGGTCAACTATTCGCCACTGGTCAAGTACGTCACGGGCCGTATGCCGGCCGGTGTGAAGGGCGCGGTGGATACCGAGGAGCTCATCGCCTGGGGTCAGATGGGGCTGCTCAACGCCATAGAGACCTTCGACCCCGAGAGGCAGACCAAGTTCGAAACCTACGCCATTTCCAAGATCCGTTGGGCCATCCTCGACGAGTTCCGCAGGCAGGACTGGGTTCCGAGGAGGGTGCGCTCCCAGATAAGGGACGCCGAACTCGTCTCTTCCCGCCTGGCCCAGAGCCTGCGCCGGAACCCCACCGAACTGGAAGTGGCCGGTGAGATGAACCTGCCGCTGCACGAGTACCGCAACCTCCTGGGGTGGTACACCCGTTCGAGGGTCTACTCCCTGGAGGCCAGGATGGAGATGAGCGAACGCCTCGGCGGAGAGCTGCACGGCATGATCTCCGACCTCGGTGCCTCCGATCCCCAGTCGGAGGCGAGCCAGACCGACCTAAGACGGCACCTGGCCGAAGCGATAGGCGAGCTCGGCGAGCAGGAGCGCGTGGTAGCCACCTTTTACTTCTACGAGGGGCTCACCCTGAGGGAGATAGGCCGGGCCCTCGGCCTGTCGGAGGGCCGTATCTCCCAGATCCTGCGTCAGGCACTCATCAAACTCAGGTCCAAGCTGGAGGAGAACCGTTAGGAGAGATGGAAAAAGCCCCGGCGGTTGTTGTTGTGAAGGCGCTGGAGGGGGAACTCCAGCTGGTCTAACCGGGGCAGAGTGATTATGCGACAGACTGGATAACGAGGCCATATAGAGCGTGTAACGATTATGTTACGGATGCTTGAGTTGTAGTTAAATCCCCGGCGGAGACCCTCTGTCAGGAGCTTCTAGAAGGAACATTTGTGGTGTGCTAGTATCAACTGGGTTTGAGTACACACGCCTGCGAGGAGCCTCTGAGAGAGCCCCAAAACGAGGTGGTGGTCCGTGTCTCTGGCGCGGACTTCGTACGCGGGCGGAGGAGATAACCACCTGATCGCAACAAGGAGCAGAGAGAGTTGGAGAACGCGACCCAGCAGAAGATAGGCGTAAGAGAGCTGCTAGAGGCGGGGGTACACTTCGGACACCAGGCCAAGCGGTGGAACCCGAAGATGAAGCGCTTCATCTTCGCCGAGCGGGCGGGGGTACACATCATAGATCTCGATCAGACCCTGACGCTGCTCGACCGGGCGCTGGCCTTCGTCAGGGACGTGGCTGCCGCCGGGCAGGACGTACTCTTCGTCGGGACGAAGAAGCAGGCGCAGCTCACGATCACCGAGCAGGCGCTGAGGTGTGGGCAGCCGTACGTCGCGGAACGTTACATCGGCGGCATGCTCACCAACTTCCGCACGATCCGGCCGCGGATCGAGTACTTCAAGCAGCTCGCGGCCCGGGTGGCGGAGACGCCCGAGGAGGAGCGCACGAGCAAGGAGTGGTTCGCGCTCGAGAAGGAGTACCAGAAGCTGCGGCGCAACTTCGCCGGCATCACCGAGATGGAGCGGCTGCCCGGGGCGTTGTACGTCGTGGACCCCAAGCGGGAGGAGCTGATAGTCCGGGAGGCGAACCGGCTGAAGATACCGGTGGTCGCGCTCACCGACACCAACTGCGACCCGGACGTGATCGACTACGTGATCCCGGGCAACGACGACGCCATCCGCTCGATAAACTTGATCACGCGCCTCATCGCCGAGGCCATACTCGAGGGGCGCGGTGGCGAGGAGATAAAGGATGCGGACCGTCCGATACCGCCGGCGGTCGAGGAGGCGAAGGCGGCCGAGCCTCAGGTGCCCATTGGGGAAGAGGAAGAGACGGAGGAGGTCGCTCCTTCCTCTCCGGGAGGAGAAGAGACCGGAGATGGCGAGGTCGGCGTATCCGCGGGCGATGGGCAGGCTGTAGAGTCGGAGGAAGAAGAGGAGAGAGGGTAGGTTTGGCGAGCACGATAGAGAAGATCAAACAGCTGCGGGAGGAGACCGCGGCCGGGATGATGGACGTGAAGCGGGCTCTGGAAGAGTCCGGCGGGGACATCGAGGCGGCGCGCAGGGTCCTGCGGGAGCGGGGGCAGGCCGCCGCCGAAAAGAAGAGCGGCAGGGAGGCCCACGAGGGCCTGATCGAGGCGTACGTGCACTTCAACGGCCGGGTCGGGGTGCTCGTCGAGGTCAACTGCGAGACGGATTTCGTGGCGCGCACGCCGGAGTTCAAGGAGTTCGCCCGCAACATCGCGATGCACATCGCCTCGATGAAGCCGCTGTGTGTCTCGGTCGACGACATCCCCGAGGAGGCGCTCTCCGAGGAGCGTGAGATCGTCGAGAAGCAGGTTGCCGAGATGGGCAAGCCGGAGAACATCGCACGCCAGATCGTGGAGGGGCGCCTCAAGAAGTGGGCCTCCGAGCGGGCCCTGCTCACGCAGCCCTACGTCAGAGATCCGGGCAAGACGGTGGAGGACCTGCTCAAGGAGCAGGTGCAGAAGCTCGGCGAGAACATCGTGGTCCGGCGCTTCGTCCGGTACGAGCTCTAGACCGGGGAGGTCCATGGCCGGGTCTGTCGGTAAGGATGAGGCTGAACCTGCCACGAACGCCCAGGATCTCGGTCCCGTAAGGCGGGTGGTTCTCAAGCTCTCCGGGGAAAGCCTGGCCGGGAACGGCGGCTACGGCATAGCTCCCGATGCGCTCGACGCCACCGCCACGCAGGTCCTCGAGGCCGTCGAGGCCGGGGCCGAGCTCGCGGTGGTGGTCGGCGGCGGGAACATCTTCCGCGGTTCGCGGGTGGCCGAGGAGCTTGGGATAGAGAGCGCCACCGCCGACTACATGGCGATGCTCGGGACCGTCATAAACGCCTTGGCGCTGCAGGCGGCGCTCGAGCGGCGCGGGGTCCCCACGCGGGTTCAGTCGGCGATACAGATCCAGGAGGTCGCCGAACCCTACATCCGCCGCAGGGCGATAAGACACCTGGAGAAGGGGCGGGTGGTGATCTTTGCTGCTGGCACCGGCAATCCCTTCTTCACGACCGACACTGGCGCCGCCCTGCGGGCGCTGGAGATCGGGGCGGATGCGTTGCTAATGGCCAAGAACCGGGTGGACGGGGTCTACGACCGGGACCCCAGGGTCCACCCGGACGCCGTGCGCATCCCGCGCCTGACGTACATGGATCTTCTCTCGAAGAACCTCTCGGTGATGGATCATACGGCGGCCACGCTGTGCGGGGGGGAGCAGCTTCCGATCATCGTTTTCGATATACTGAAGCCCGGCAATCTGCGCCGCATACTCAAAGGCGAGCGCGTGGGCTCCCTGGTGTGGAAGGACGGGAGCGGAGGAGAGAGCGATGTCTGAGGTTGTGGATCTCACCGCTGCGGAGAGGCGGATGAAAGGCGCCGTCGAAGCCGTGAAGCGAGAGTTCGGAGCGGTGCGCACCGGACGCGCCAACCCCTCGTTGCTCGACAGGGTCGAGGTCGAGGCGTACGGCACGAAAGTTCCCCTGAAGAGCCTGGCCAGCATCAGCGTCCCCGAACCCCGCCTCCTGTCCGTCACCCCGTTCGACCCCAACTCGATAAAAGACATCGAGCGCGCGATACGCAACTCCGAGCTCGGCCTCAACCCGCAGAACGACGGCAAGATCATCCGCATACCCATCCCGGAGCTGACCGAGGAGCGCCGGCGCGAGTTGATCCGGCTCGTCCACCACATGGCCGAGGAGGGCCGGGTCGCGGTGCGCAACATCCGGCGCGACGAGATGAAGGATATCGTCGAGCTCAAGAAGATGGGGGAGATCTCCGAGGACGACGAGCGCCGGGCGGAGGAAGAGCTGCAGAAGCTCACCAACCGCTACGTAAACCGCATAGACGCCGCGCTCGAGGAGAAAGAAGCCGAACTTCGGGAGGTCTGAGCCCCTGCAGCCTTTGAGGGAACGTGTTTTCGGGGTGCCCGCCCGCTCCGAGGGTGGACGGGGCGCGGTGCCGCGGCATGTGGCGATAATCATGGACGGCAACGGCCGGTGGGCGAAGAGGCGGCTGCTGCCACGCACCGCCGGGCACCGGGCCGGGGTCACCGTGCTCACGCCTCTGCTCGAGACGGCCGGCAGGGTGGGGGTGGAGTTCCTCACGCTGTACGCTTTCTCGACGGAGAACTGGATCCGCCCCGAACCCGAGGTGAACACGCTCATGGAGCTCTTTCTGGAGACGGCGCGCAGCAAGGTGCCGGAGCTCAACGAGCGTGGGGCGAGGCTGAGGTTCATGGGCAGGCGCGAAAAGCTGCCCGCCGCGGTGTGCGAGGCGATCGAAGAGGCGGAGCGCCTCACCGCGCACAACGACCGCCTGAACGTCTACATAGCGCTCAACTACGGCGGTCGCAGCGAGATCGTCGACGCAGCCCGGCGCATCGTGGCCGATGGGGTTCCCCCGGAGGAGCTCGACGAGGCTACCTTTGGGCGCTACCTCTACGCGCCGGAGGCCCCGGAGGTGGACCTCGTCATACGCACCAGCGGGGAGCTGAGGGTGTCTAACTTTCTGCTCTGGCAGATCGCCTACGCCGAGTTCTACGTCACGGAGACCCTCTGGCCTGACTTCTCGCCCGAGGAGTTCATCAGGGCCATCGAATGGTTCGGGACCAGGTCCCGGCGTCGGGGCGGGGTGTAGGAATTGCTCCGGTGGCGGCTCGCCACCGCGCTCATCCTGCTCCCGGTGATAGCCGGGGTGATCGCCGCCGGCCGGTGGGTGATCCTGGCGGCGCTCGTCGTCGTGGCCGTCATCGCGGCGTACGAGGTCTCCCAGGCGCTGCCTCCCTTCCCTTTCTCGGCCGGGGTGGGCGCCGGGCTCGGACCGGTGGTGCTCTCAGGTCCTTTCGGGGTTTCTGGGGCGCTCGGCGGCAGCCTGCTCGTGCTTCCGGTGACGCTCGCCATCCTGCTCGAGAGGCGCGGGGCGCGCACGCCCCTGGTCTTGCTCGCCGGGTTCATGATGGCGCTCTGGGTCGGGGTGCCGCTCTCTTTCGTTGGGCTGCTCGCCGGGCTGCCACACGGGCGTCTGCTGGTGGTTCTGCTGCTCGTCGGGAGCTGGGCCTCCGATTCGGGGGCGTACTTCACGGGGCTCCTCGTGGGCCGGCGGCTCCTGGCCCCGGAGGTGAGTCCCAGGAAGACCGTGGAGGGGGCGATCGGCGGGCTCGTCGCCGCCTCCGTCCTGGTCGGCGTGGGGGCCCCGCACTTCCTCGGGCTCGGTCTCTGGCAGTCGTTCGTCGCGGGCGGGGTCATCTCGGTCTTCGGGCAGGCCGGGGATCTTTTCGAGTCCTCGGTCAAGAGAATCCTCGGGATAAAAGACCTCGGCAGGCTGTTGCCCGGGCACGGCGGCATGCTGGACAGGGTGGACAGCCTGCTCTTCGCCGCCCCGGTGCTCTACTACCTGGTTTTGCTGGCCTCGTAGCAGGTCCGGGCGCGGCGGTATGTGCGGTAAGATAACCACGAGAAGCCTCCGGCGAACTTCTGAGAGGTAGAGACTTGACCGTAGTCATAGCCATACTCGGCCTGATCTTCCTGATCGTCATCCACGAGATGGGGCACATGCTCACGGCGAAGGCGCTCGGCGTGCACGTACCCGAGTTCAGCGTGGGTTTCGGTCCCGCGCTGTTGCAGAAGAAGATAGGACGGACGGTCTACTCCTTCAGGATCGTCCTGCTCGGTGGTTTCGCCAGGATGGCCGGGATGGACGACGAAGAGAAGGGCCCGGACACCTACCCCGCCAAGCCACCGTGGAGGCGGGCCCTCATAATCCTCGCCGGCCCGTTCACCAACATCCTCGCCTCCATCGTCATCCTCGCTCTGGTCTACATGTTCTCCGGCGTCATAACGGGTGCGAGCATGCGCGTCGAGAGCGTGGTGCCACACTCGTTCGCGGCGCAGGCCGGAGTGAAGCCGGGGGACAGGATCATCGCCTTCGACGGCGACAGGATGGACGGCTGGAGCGGGTTCCAGAAGGCCGTCTCCTCCCGGAAGCCCGGCGAGAAGGCCACCCTGGTGGTCAGTCGGGACGGCCACAGGATGACCTTCTCCGGCAGGCTCGGCAAGAACCCGGACGATCCGAGACAGGCGCTCGTCGGGGTGCAGCCCCAGCCGGTGCGCAGGATCTACGGTCCCCTCGAAGCCACCGGGCTCGCGGCGAGCAGGGTCTGGTTCGTCACCGAGCAGCTCGGGTCTTTCGTGGGGCAGCTCGCGAGCGGGCAGCAGAGCTTCTCCAAGAGCGTCAGCGGCCCCATCGGTATCGTCGCCATAAGCAGCGAGTCGGTCTCGCAGGGGTACTTCTTCTCCCTGCTCTCGTTCATAAGCCTCAACCTCGGTCTCTTCAACCTGATTCCGCTGCTGCCGCTCGACGGGGGGCACCTGCTCGTCATAGCCGCGGAGAAGGTGCGCGGGAGGCCGGTCAGCAAGGAGACGGTGATGAAGATCGCCGCCTTCGGGCTCACGCTGCTTCTGGCCGTCTTCCTGTTCGCCACATACGGAGATTTGAGCAAGCTCTTCGACGGCCGACCGTTCATACCCAACCGCTAGGCGGCCTTGTAACCTACATACTCTGATGTACAATGGAGTTGTTGTGAAGCAAGGGGTCCGCAAGGACTCGTTGCTTTTTTAACGCCCGCAGGAGGTTTGGAGACGGCGAAGCTTGAGAGGCTGGCACAGGTCGTAGAAGAGGTGCTGCCCGCCGGGACGGAGCTGGTCGAGGCCCGCTTCGGTGGTGGGCCCCTGCTGACGCTCCTCGTGGACCGGGAGGACGGCCCGGTCGACCACGACTTCTGTGCGCAGGTGATATCGCTGGTATCGCCCGCCCTCGAGGCCGAAGGATACACGGGAATGATAGAGGTCTCCTCGCCCGGCATCGAGCGCCCCCTGACGAAGCCCGAGCATTTTCGGCGCTTCGCCGGCCGGGAGGCGAAGGTGAGGCTCGGGGAACCGGTGGGCGGCAGGCGCAACTTCACCGGGATCATAGAGCGGGCCGGGGAGGAGAGCTTCGTGTTGAGGCTCTCGGAGGGGGGCGAGATGGTGGAGCTGCCGTACCGCTCCGTCACGCGTGCGCACCTCAAGGAGGACATACAGGTATGAACACGGCATTGCTTTCGGCGCTGCACGAGATAGAGACGGAGAAGGGAATACCCTTCGATACGGTCAAGGAGGTTCTGGAGGAGTCCCTGCTCGCTGCCTACGAGAAGAGAGAGGGAGCGGTGGAGGGGGCCGAGGTCGTCCTCGACCGTGAGACCGGAGAGCTGAGGGTGATGAAGAACGGGGAGGACATAACCCCGCACGACTTCACCCGGATCGCGGCTCAGGTGATGCGCCAGACCTTCTACCAGCGCCTCAACGAGGTCCACAACCGGCAGCTCCTGGAGGAGTACGGGGAGCGCATCGGCGAGGTGGTCACCGGCATCGTCCAGCAGGCGCACCGCAGGATGACGATCGTGGACCTCGGGAGGGTGGAGGCGATCCTCCCGGCGAGCGAGCAGGTGCCGGGCGAGCGCTACGAGAACGGCCAGCGCTTGAGGGTCTACCTGCTCGAGATCCGGGAACCCGGACGGGGGCCCTCCCTGGTGGTGAGCCGCCGGCACGAGGGGCTGCTGCGGGGCCTCTTCGAGCTGGAGGTGCCCGAGATCTACGACGGGCTCGTCGAGATCAAGGCCGTCGCCCGCGAGGCCGGCCTGCGCTCGAAGATCGCGGTGTGGTCGAATGAGTCCGGGATAGACCCGGTGGGGGCCTGCGTGGGGCCACGCGGCAGCCGGGTGCGGGCGGTGGTCTCCGAGCTCCGGAACGAGAAGATAGACATCATCCAGTGGGACCCGGACCCGGCGCGCTTCATCGCCAAGGCGCTCTCGCCTGCGCGGGTGCGCGAGGTCTACCTGGACGAGGACGACCGGCAGGCCGAGGTGATCGTGCCGGACGACCAGCTCTCGCTGGCTATAGGCCGCGAGGGGCAGAACGCCCGGCTCGCCGTGAAGCTCACCGACTGGAAGATAGACATAAAGCCCGAGAGCCAGGCGATCGAGCTGGACGAAGAGGAAGACGAGTGGGAGCCTGACGAAGAGTCCTCGATGCACCGCTGCCGGGCCGTGCTCTCGAACGGCAAGCGGTGCGCCAACATGGCGCTTCCGGGGTCTCTGTTCTGCGGGATACCGTCCCACCAGGCTCAGGCCAAGGACTTCGAAGACCTGGTGGAGGGCTCCGATAGCGGGAGGTAGTTGAGAATGGCTAGACGTGTATACGAGATTGCCCGCGAGCTCTCCCTGGACACCAGAGAAGTGATGGGGCGCCTCAACGACGCGGGCGTGGAGGTGAAAAACCACTTCGCGACGATCGAGGATCCCGTCTACGAACGGGTGTTCGGCGGACTCTCCGGCAACGGCGGCGCCGGGTCTGCCGACGAACAACGCCGGGACCAGCGGGACAGGGGGCACTCGAAGGGTGGCAGGAAGCGCCGCCGGGTGGTCATAGACGCGAGTGCGACGAGCCGCGGTTCTTCCCGGGGGGCGGCGGAGGCGACCTCCGGGCATGAGGAGGCGCAGCCCGACGGCGGGAAGAAAGGCGGCGGTGAGGCGGCCGCCGTGCGCGTCGAGCCCGGCGCGACGGTGAACGATCTGGCGGAGGCCATCGGTGTGCCGGGGGCCCAGATCGTCAAGGTGCTCTTCGAGCTCGGGGAGATGAAGACCGTCACCCAGACGCTCTCGACCGAGGAGATAGAGCTCGTCGCCGAGGCGCTCGGCGTGAAGGTGGAGATCGGCGGCGCCGAGGAGCCTGCGTCCGAGGAGGGCGGGGCGGAGGACTCCCCGGAAGACCTCGTCGAGAAACCGCCGGTGGTCACGGTGATGGGGCACGTGGACCACGGCAAGACCTCGCTGCTCGACTACATCCGCAACACAAGCGTCGCTTCCGGCGAGGCCGGGGGGATAACCCAGCACATCGGGGCCTACCAGGTCGAGGTCGACGGGCGCAGGATAACCTTCATCGACACCCCGGGACACGAGGCGTTCACCGAGATGCGCGCCCGCGGGGCGCAGGTCACCGACATCGTGGTGCTCGTCGTGGCGGCCGACGACGGGGTGATGCCCCAGACCGAGGAGGCCATAGAGCACGCGCGGGCGGCCGGGGTTCCGATCGTGGTGGCGCTCAACAAGATCGACCTGCCGGACGCCAACCCGGACAGGGTCTACGGCGAGCTGGCCGAGCGGGGCCTGACCCCCGAGGCGTGGGGCGGCGAAACCGTGACGGTGCCGGTCTCGGCGAAGACGGGCGAGGGGGTGGACGAGCTCCTGGAGAACATCCTGGTCGTCGCCGAGCTCGAGGAGCTCAGGGCGAACCCCAAGGCTCCGGCGAGCGGGTACGTGATCGAGAGCGAGCTCGAGACGGGGCGCGGGCCGGTCGCCACCCTGCTCATAACCCGGGGCACCCTGCACAAGGGTGACGTGGTCCTCGCCGGCACCGCCTACGGCCGGGTGCGGGCGATGCTCGACTACACGGGCAAGAGGATCAAGGAGGCCACCCCCGGCACGCCGGTCGAGATCCTGGGGCTCTCCGGCGTTCCCGAGGCGGGAACGCGCTTCGAGGTCGTCGAGCACGAACGCATAGCGCGCTCGCGCGCCGAGCAGCAAGAGGCCGCCCTCCGGCGTCAGGAGCTGGCGGAGAGCGGACCACGTCGGACGCTGGAGGATCTCCTCGGTGAGGGCGGAACCCAGGAGCTCAACCTGGTCGTCAAGGCCGACGCCGCGGGTTCGGTCGAGGCGCTCAAGGACGCGCTCGCGAAGCTCTCCACCGACGAGGTGCGCATAAACATCGTCCGCTCGGGTGTCGGGGCGCTGACTGACTCCGATGTGATGCTCGCATCGGCCTCGGACGGCATCCTGCTCGGCTTCAACGTCCGCCCGACGAACACCGCCAAGCAGCTCGCCGAGCGCGAGGGCGTGGAGATACGCACCTACAACGTCATCTACAAGGCGATCGAGGAGATCGAGGCGGCCATGCGCGGGATGCTCGCGCCCGAGGAGACCGAGCGGGAGACCGGCACGGCCGAGGTGCGCCAGACCTTCCGGGTGCCGAACGTGGGCACCGTCGCCGGCTGCTACGTCTCGAGCGGTGAGATCTCCCGCAACGACCGCGTGCGGGTGGTGCGCGAGGGCGTCGTGATCTACGACGGCCAGGTCGCCTCGCTCAGGCGCTTCAAGGACGACGTGCGCTCGGTCCGGCAGGGCTTCGAGTGCGGCGTCGGCATAGAGAACTTCAACGACGTAAAAGAGGGTGACGTCCTGGAGTTCTACCAGGTCGTCGAGGTTCCGAGGTAGAGTGACCCTTGCTCTTCGCGCTACGTCTGGAGCTGGAGCTGCCCTACGCAGCGAGCCTCAAGGACAAGCGTCAGACCGTACGCTCGATAAAGGAGCGCCTGAGACGCAGGAACGTCTCGGTGGTCGAGTGCGACCACCAGGACCTCTGGCAGAGGGCCACGATCGAGGTGGCCCTCGCTGCCGTCTCGCCTTCGGCCGCGGAGCAGAGGCGGGAGGAGCTTCGCCGTATCCTGCTGGGCTATGAGGAGCTCTCTATCCTCGAGTGGCGGGAGGAGTTTCTGAAGCTGTGAGCGAACGCACGAGGAAGATAGAGTCGCAGCTCAAGGAGATCATCGGTGACGAGGTGGCCGCGCTCTCGGACCCCCGAATAAAGGGGCTGGTGACGGTGACGGACGTCAGGGTGAGTGCGGACCTCTCGCGGGCGACGGTGTTCTACAGCGTGCTCGCCGAAAACGACGAGCGGGAGGCCCGGGAGGGCCTGCAGAGCGCCGCGGGGCGCGTCCAGGCCGCCGTGGCCGCCCAGACGCACCTGCGTCGCACGCCCCGGCTGCACTTCGAGCCGGACCCGGTGGTGGAGCGGGCGACGAAGATAGAGTCCGTACTGAGGGAGGTAAAGACAGACGATGACGACCCGAGCGGAGGTTAACACGCCGGCGGAGGTGGCCGCTTTTTTAAAGGGCATCAGCCGGGCCGCGGTCACCACCCACACCGGCGTGGACGGGGACGCCGTGGGATCGGCGGTGGCCCTCGTCTATCTGCTGCGCAGGCTGGGGGCCGAGGCCGTCTTCTGCCACGGCGAGCCCGTACCCGAATACCTCCGCTGGCTTTTGCCGCACGAGCAGCTCTTCGAGGCCCCCGAGGGATACGACCTGCTCGTCGTCGACACCTCCCGCGCCGACCGGGCCGGTGTCGGCGGAACCCCGCGGCTGAACATCGACCACCACGAGGACAACCCCCTCTACGCCGAGTACAACCTGGTAAACCCCCGGGCCGCGGCGAGCGCGGAGATCGTCTACGACCTCTACCTCGAGCTCGGGGTTGAGGTGGAAAAACCCGCGGCCGAGGCGCTCTACACGGCGATAAGGACCGACACGGGCGGCTTCCGCTTCCGCAACGTCTCCCCCCGGGCGCACGAGATAGTCGCCGAACTGATGCGCGCGGGGGTCGTGCCGGCGGAGATGTACGACCGCCTCAACCGCACGGCGACCATCGAGCAGCTCAACATCGTGGGCCTCTGCCTGGCGAAGGCCCGGCGCTACGGCGAGGTCGTCGTGACCACGATCGAGAACGAGGACTACGAGCGTACCGGTGCCACCGAGCTCGACTCCAAGGAGGCGATAGACTACCTGCGCAGCGTGGCGGGCGTGGACGTGGTCGCCCACCTGCGCGAGGTTCCCGAGGGGACGAAGGCCTCGCTGCGCTCGGAGGCGGTGGACGTGGGCGAGATCGCCCGCCGCTTCGGCGGCGGGGGACACCGTCTGGCCGCGGGTTACACCGTCGAGGGCGTGCGCCCGGAGAAGGCGAAGGAGATGCTCCTGGCGGAGCTCGCCAGGGTGGTCGACCTCGGAGGCGCCCGATAGCCGGCCCGACTCTCTCGGGTGCACTGCTGCTGGACAAGCCTTCCGGCACGACGAGCGCCCGAGCCCTCGACCCGGTCAAGCGACTCTTGCCCCGCCGCACCAAAGTGGGCCATGCAGGGACGCTCGACCCGATGGCCTCCGGGCTCCTGGTCGTCCTCGTCGGACGCGCGACGAGGCTCTCCCGGTACGTGATGGATCTGCCCAAGACCTACCTGGCGACGGCCCGCTTCGGCGCCACCTCGGACACCCTCGACGCCGACGGCGAGATCGTCGAGATCGAGGGCGCGACCCTGCCGCCGGAGGCGGAGATCCGGGCGATCCTCCCCGGCTTCACCGGGGAGATCCTGCAGACCCCGCCCATGGTCTCCGCCCTCAAGGTGGGCGGCGAGCGCCTCTACGATCTGCACCGCCGCGGCATCTCCGTCGAGCGCGAACCCCGCCGCGTCCGGGTCGAGCGTTTCGAACTCGTCTCCTTTGATTCCCGACGTGACGAGGCGACCTTCTCCATAACCTGCGGCTCGGGAACCTACGTCCGCTCCCTCGTCTCCGACCTTGCCGCCTCCCTCGGGAGCGCCGCCTACCTCACCTCCCTCCGACGTCTCTCGACCGGGCACCTGCACGTAGAGGACGCCCTCCCCCCCGAAGCACTGGACGCGGAGTCCGTGCATAAACGCATAATACACCCACGTGGGTTGCTGGAGCATCTGCCGGTCAGGGAGGTGAACGAAGGAGAGGCCGTCGCGGTCTGCAACGGGAGGACGATGAGGTGGGGTGGGGTGTATGGGAGGTTCCGCGTCGAGGCTGATGGGGAGCTGCTCGCGGTGTACCGGGGGGAGGG
>NZ_JAQKGV010000024.1 GCF_028617075.1 Rubrobacter calidifluminis
GAGCGAAAGCCCCAAAGCTCATAGACAGGAAGACCATAAGCCAGATGAGGAGAGGCTCTGTGGTGGTAGACGTAGCCATAGACCAGGGAGGGTGCTTTGAGAGCAGCCGCCCCACCACCCACACCCACCCCACCTACGAAGAAGAAGGCGTAATCCACTACTGCGTCTCCAACATCCCGGGAGCTGTAGCGAGAACCTCCACGCTGGCACTCACGAGCGCCACGCTGCCCTATGTGGTTGAGATAGCCAAAAGTGGGAGCATGGAGAGAGCGGCAAGAGAAGACGAAGCCTTGAGGAGAGGGCTTGCCACCACAGCAGGCCATCTCACCTCAGAGCCTGTAGCGCAGGCGCACTCCCTTGCCTACACCCCTCCAGAGGAGGTGCTCCTCTGAGGGCGGGAGCGCAGATGGGTTTATACTTGAGCCACCCGATCCTATACTGGGGAAAGTACCTTACAAGAAAGGTTCAGGTATGCTGAAAGAGAGGAAGATCAGGACGGAGATCCCCGGTCCCAAGAGCCGGGCTTTGATGGAGCGGCGTCGGAAGGCGGTTTCGGCGGGCCTCGGGACGGCGCTACCGATATGGGTACGGGAGGCGCATGGCGCGCTGGTCGAGGACGTGGACGGGAACACGTTCATAGACTTTGGTGGTGGGATCGGGGTCCTGAACGCCGGGCACACCAACCCGGTGGTCGTCGAGGCGGTGAAGGAGCAGGTCGAGCGGCTGACGCACACCTGCTACTACGTCTCGCAGTACGAGCCGTATCTGGAGCTGGCCGAGAAGCTGAACGCGCTGGTACCGGGGGACTTCGAGAAGCGCTCTTTCTTCTGCAACTCCGGGGCCGAGGCGGTCGAGAACGCGATCAAGGTGGCGCGGGCGTACACCGGGAGGCCGGCGGTTATCGCATTCGAGAACGCCTTCCACGGACGGACGTTCATGGCGATGAGCCTGACGAGCAAGGTCAGCCCGTACAAGAAGAGCTTCGGGCCGTACGCGCCCGAGGTCTACCGGGTCCCCGCGCCCTACGCCTACCGGTGCCCTGCCGGGAAAGACTGCTCGGGCGGTTGTCGGGGGGACTGTCTCGGGGCGCTGGATAAGCTCTTCGTGAGCTACGTGGACCCGCGGAGCGTGGCGGCGATAATCATCGAGCCTGTGGCCGGAGAGGGCGGGTTCATCCCGGTGCCGGACTTCTACCTCAGGCGGCTCAGGGAGATCTGTGACGAGTATGGGATCGTCCTGATCATAGACGAGGTCCAGACGGGCTTCGGCAGGACGGGGAAGATGTTCGCCATCGAACACTCAGGGGTTGAGCCCGATCTTTTGACCACGGCCAAGAGCCTCGGCGGCGGCCTCCCGATAGCCGGTGTGACGGGAAGGGCGGAGATCATGGACGGCATCCACACCGGCGGGCTCGGGACGACCTACGGCGGCAACCCGCTCGCCTGTGTGGCCGCGCTGGCGGTTCTCAAGACCTTCGAAGAGGAGGATCTCCTCTCCCGTGCGAACGTCATCGGGGAGCGTACGATGACTGCGATGCGCGAGATGCAGCGGAAACACCCGGACTTCGTGGGCGACGTGCGCGGGCTCGGGGCGATGGTCGCGATGGAGCTGGTGAAAGACTCCGAAAGCCGCGAGCCGGACAGGGAGAGAACGGCCGGGATCGTCGAGGCGGCCCTGCAGGAGGGGTTGATGCTCCTGACCGCCGGGCAGTACGACAATGTGATCCGCACCCTCACGCCGCTCGTCATCACCGACGAGCAGCTCGACGAGGGGCTCACCATCCTCGCGCGGGCCGTGGATTCGGTCGCCTGATCCAGACCGCACCGGAGAGGGGTAGGGCGGAACCGCCCTACCCCTTTTTATTCATTCGTTCTCAGGCGCGGCTTCCCGCTATCGCGGGGGCTGCAGCGGTGGCGGTGAGCGCGGCGAGCAGCACCTTCGCCAGGTCGAACGGCACGAACGGCAGGACCCCCTGCGCCAGCGCCGCCGTGGGCGAGAGGTGGGTCACCGCGGCGAGCCAGGCGGCTCCGGCGGCGTAGATCGCGCAGAGCGCCAGCGTCCCGCTGAGGGAACAGGCCCACAGCGCCTTCCTGCGGTTCGAGCCTGCAGCCGCCCCTGCGGCGAGACCGGCGAGCGCGGCCGCGACCGGGTAGGAGAGGAGATAACCTCCGGTGGGACCCAGGATCGGACCCAGCCCCCCGGAGAAGCCGGCGAAGACGGGTACGCCGATGGCCCCCACCACCAGATAGACGATCTGCGCCAGCGCCCCGGCCCGCCAGCCGAGCAGAAGCCCGGAGAGTACCACGGCGACGACCTGCAACGTGAACGGCACCGGAGTGAAGGGAAGCGGTACCGTGATCTGTGCGGATACCGCCGTCACCGCGGCCATGAGCGCGGCCCGCGTCAGAGTGCGTGTCCTCAGGGCTCTTCCTCCTGTCTTTCTGTCTTTCGGGACGACTCCTTCGGAGACCGTATTTTAGGCAATAAAAAAGGCCGGGGGAGCCCCCGGCCTTGCGTTCTGCTCCTTTGCCCGCTAGGAAACGGCGGGCTTCAAACGACGGTCCAGCTGCTCGAGCAGGCTCTCCCGGTTCTTGTGCAGTCTCTCGTAATCGCGGATTATCCTTATCTCCTCAACGGAGAGCCCGTCGAGGCGCTTCGAAATCTCAGCCACGCTGAGATCGTCGTAGCCCTCGATTGGAAGCTCCGTCTCCTCGATGCCGCCCTCTATGAGTCGCAGCCCCTGCCTGTAGTAGGCGAGCGGAGCATAGAGCAGGTCCAGGTAGCTGCCCGTGATCTCCCCGGCCAGCTTCCGCACGTTCTCCCGCTGCGCCTCGACCCTCTCGGCCAGCTCCTTCGCGAACTCCCTGTTCGCAGCGCTCTGATGCCGGGCCTCCTCCGCAACCCTATCCCAGATGCCCAGCACGAAACGCAAGTTGCGCTCCTGCAGCCCTACCACATGATCCACAACGGCCCTGTAGGACTCACCGATGCCGCTCGCAAACGCCTCAGCCGCCCGGCCCGTCTCCCGAAACTCGCTCATCTCGTTATCCCTCCTGATCGCTGTCTCTGCATATCTATATGCAGTATACACATATATACCGGGCATTCAAGAAAAAGTCCCGATTTTTCGCTGGTGTTGCGGTTTTGTTATCTGAGGAGGATAAGATGCGACCGGGATGGTAAGTTATCGGACCTGCATGCTTTTTAAAGGAGAGGGGAGGTGTCACGTTGCGTCTCAGAGGTTTCGTGATATTGCTGGTTGGGGTTCTCGCCTTTGCTTTGGTGGCTGTCGGGTGCGGTCAGTCGCAGAGGAGTGAGGCTGGCAAGCCGAAGACCATGAACGAGCGGGCCCGCCAGCAGCAGGTGGCTCCCAAGGAGGGTGAGGGGCGGGATCAGGGTTTGATCGCCCCGGCACCCGAGAGCCATGTGTTGAGGCTCACGGTGCCCGCGATGAAGCGTGTTCACGACGCGGTGGTACCCACGGCCGTGGGTACCGACGAGCAGGCGCTCAAGAACCACGTCGCGATACACCTGAAAGGGACCGGCTTCCCGTGGCAGAAGGTGACGAACGTTTACATAGCCGGGCACCGTCTCGGCTACCGGGGAACCAGGAGCCTCTATGCGTTCTACGATCTCAACAAGCTCAAGAAGGGCGACAGGATCTACATAACCGACGCGAACGGCAGGAAGTACACCTACGAGGTCTTCAAGAAGTTCGCCGTCGCACCGACCGACGTCAGCGTGACCAAGCCCGTACCGGGCAAGAACATCGTCACCCTTCAGTCCTGTACCCTCCCCGACTACGAGAAGCGGCTCATCGTGCAGGGAAAGCTCGTCTCCCACACCTGAGCCGCAGCTTTTCGCGCCCGGTTTTGTGAGCGGGCGCGCACGAGGCTGGTGGTGACACTGCTAAACTCCCCGTGGGCGGACGCGCAGGAGTAGGCTGCCAGCTCTGGAGGTCCGGTGTCCGAGCGTACGAGAGAGAAGAATACTACGCCAGAAGAAGCCCTCGCCCGCATCGTCGCGCGTCTACCGGCCGGGGTGCGGTGGGAGGAAGAGCCGAGGGTGGTTCGTCTCGAAACCGCGCTGGAGCACGCCGACCCCCTGCGCTGGCTCTCCGGGCGGATTGAACGACCCCGGATCTACTGGGCCGCTCGCGACGGGAGCCTGGAGATCGCCGCGAGCGGTATGGCGGACGTCGTCGGAGGTATGCCGGAGCCAGCCGGGATCCTGCCGCGTGGCGCGCGCTACTACGGTGGGATACGTTTCGACCCCGGGCGGAAGGTGGATCCGGAGTGGGAGGACTTCGGAAGCGCCAGGTTCGTCCTGCCCCGCTTCGAGCTGGTGCGCGAGGGCGAACGCACGGTCATGGCCTGCAATCTGGTGATGCCCGGAGACGCGACGCGTCTGGAGGAGGTGGCCCGCGCCGCCCGGCGGGTGGCTTCGGAGCCCGAGGGCGGAGCCTGTGGAGTGGCGCTCCCCGAACCCGTCTTCAGAGAGGATCTGCCGGGTGCTGGGGAGTGGGCCGAGGATGTCCGGCGGGCGCTCTCCACGTTCTCGGCGGGCGGGCTCGAAAAAGTGGTCCTCGCCCGGCGCGTCTCCCTTTACTCACAGGAGGATTATGACCCTCTCGCGCTGCTCGGCGGGCTTGCGCCGGTTACGCCGGGTTGCTTCCGCTTCCTGTTTGAGCCCGGCGGGGGCGTTGCCTTCGTCGTGGCGTCTCCCGAGCGCCTGTTCAGGATGGAGGGGGCGGAGGTGGTCAGCGAGGCCGTCGCCGGAACCCGTCCGCGTGGTCTCTCAGAGAGCGAGGACGCCGGCCTGCGTGACGAGCTCCTCGGCAGCGAGAAAGATCTGCGCGAGCACGGGTACGTGAGGAAGAGTATCGGCGAGGTGCTCGGGCGGTTCTGCACGGAGGTCGAGGTCGCCCCAGGGCCGGAGGAGTTCGTGCTCGCGCAGGGGCGTCACCTGCGCTCCCCCATCAGGGGCTCTCTCCGGGCTGGCGTCTCCCCCCGGGACGTCCTCGAGGCCCTGCACCCGACCCCGGCCGTCGGCGGCTGGCCGCGGGATGAGGCGATCTCGCTCATCCGGGAGCTGGAGCCCTTCGACCGCGGATGGTACGCCGGGCCTGTGGGATGGGTGGGGGCGGAGGATGCGGAGTTCGCCGTCGGGATCCGTTCGGCTCTCGTGAGAGGGAATGAGGTGCACCTGTTCTCTGGCAACGGCATAGTGGAGGGGTCGGACCCGGAGCGGGAATGGGATGAGCTCGAAGGCAAGCTCGGCGCTTTCGCCAAGGTGCTCGGGTTTGGACCTTCCGGCTGAGGAGGCGAACATCCTGTGGAGCTCCCTCCTCGTCGAGGAGCTCGTGAGGGCCGGTGTGGGGTTGTTCTGCATCGCGCCGGGCTCCCGCTCGACCCCGCTCGTGGCGGCCATAGCCGAGAACCCGCGCGCTCGCGCGGTCGTCCACTACGACGAGCGGGGGGCGGCCTTCTGCGCGCTGGGCCACGCCCGCGCCACCGGCAGGCCCGCCGCATGGGTGACGACCTCCGGGACGGCGGCCGCGAACGGACTCCCGGCGGTCGTCGAGGCGGCGACCGACTGCGTGCCGATGCTGCTCCTCACCGCCGACCGGCCACCGGAGCTGCGCGAGACCGGCGCGAACCAGACGATCGTGCAGCCGGGCCTCTTCGGGGGGTACGTCCGCTGGTCCTTCGATATGCCCGCCCCGGACACCCGGCCCACCCCTGAGATGGTGCTGACCGCCGCGGATCAGGCCGTTTACCGCAGCCGGCGCTCCCCGTCGGGCCCTGTGCACCTGAACCTGATGTTCCGCGAGCCCTTCCTGCCACCCCCGGGAAGGCGTCCGGAGGTCCCGCCACATCTGCGGGGCTGGTACGAGAAGGGGGCCCCCTATACCCGTTATGCGGGCGGGGTGTCCTCCGCCGAGGGGGTGGGGGATCTGTGGGAGGAGCTGCGTGGCGTAGAGCGCGGTATCGTCGTCGCCGGGAGGCTCGGGAGCCGGCGGGAGGGTGAGGCCGTGCTGGACCTCGCCGGGGAGCTCGGGTGGCCGCTGCTCCCGGACGTGGTCTCGCAGCTCCGGCTCGGGGGAAAGGGGGGGACCCTCGTACCGTACTACGATTTGCTGCTGGCGGACGAGGATTTCGTGCGAGGGAGCAGGCCGGATGCAATCCTGCAATTCGGCGGCGGGCCCGTCTCAAAGCGGCTGCAGCGGTTTCTGGAGCGTGCGAAGCCCGGGGTACGCGCGGTCGTGCACGAGAGCCCGTTCAGGCTCGACCCGGAACACGCGGCGAGCCACAGGTTCGAGGCCGCGGTTGGCGAATTCTGCGTGGCCCTCCGTCGGGAGGTGCGTGAGCGCCCGGGGAAGCCGGACCCGGCCTGGACGGAGCGGTGGGTCTCGGCCTCGGAGGAGATCGGACGAAGGCTCGCCGGGGGCTTCTCCGGCGACCAGGAGCTCAGCGAGCCCCTCGTGGCCCGGCTCGTCACCCGCCACATCCCGGCCGGGCACGCCCTGTGCCTGGCGAGCAGCATGCCCGTGCGGGACGTGGACGCCTTCGGGGTTGCCGAGGGCGAGCCGGTCCCCGTCTTCGCCAACCGCGGCGCGAGCGGCATCGACGGGACGGTCGCCACGGCGGCGGGTTACGCCGGGGGCACCGGGCGGCCGGTCACGCTGCTCATCGGGGACCTCGCGCTCCTGCACGACCTGAACTCTCTCGCCCTGATCAGGGGACTGCCCGTGACGGTCGTGGTCGTGAACAACGGCGGCGGCGGGATCTTCTCGATGCTCCCGGTCGCACGGCAAAAGAAGAACCTCTTCGAGAGGTACTTCGGGACGCCGCACGGGCTCACCTTCGAGTCCGCCTCCGCGATGTTCGGCCTGCGTTACGAACGGCCCGCCACGGTGGAAGAATTCGTCGAGGCGTACCGGAAGGCCTGCTCCGGGGAGGACCCATCGCTGCTCGAGGTTCGTACTGACCGGGCAGAGAACGCCGCGTTGCACGAGAGAATCGTGAGGGAGCTCTCGCGGTGAGCCCGCTCAGCTACACCCTGACCGGGGAGGGGGGCGCCCCGCCGGTCCTGCTGCTGCACGGGTTTCTCGGGGCCAAGGAGGAATGGGATGAGATCATAGAGGCCCTGCGCGAGGATTTCCTGTGCATCGCGCCCGACCTGCCCGGCCATGGTGGTTCCGTCGGGCTGTCCTATCCCGACGCCTACACCATCGAGGGGGCGGCGCGGGAGGTCACTGCGCTCCTCGACGGGCTCGGCATCTCGCGGGTTGCGCTCGTCGGGTACTCGATGGGTGGGAGGCTCGCGCTCCACCTGGCACTCAGGCACCCGGAGCGTTTCTCGGGCCTCTTCCTGGAGTCTTCGTCTCCTGGGATAGAAGAAGAAAGGGAACGTGCCGTCCGCCGCATGGAGGACGAGAGGCGCGCCCGGCAGCTGGAGTCCGTGGGGCTTGAAGCCTTCGTCGAGGAATGGTACCGGCAGCCGCTCTTCGCCTCGCTCCGGCGGAGGGAGGATCTGCTCGGGCGGACGGTCAGGCATCGCCTCTCGAACGACCCGCACGAGCTCGCCCGTTCCCTGCGGGCGATGGGGACCGGAAACCAGAGGCCGCTGTGGGACGATCTGGAGAAGCTCGCGGTCCCGACCCTCGCCGTCGCCGGAGAGCTCGATGAGAAGTACTCCGCGATCTGCTCGAGGATGCGCGAGGAGTGCGGGGTCCCGGTGGCACGGGTCCCCGGGGCGGGGCACAACGTGCACCTCGAGGCCCCAGACGAGTACACGAGGTTACTGCGGGGCTTTCTCAAAGCCCTATAATTTCCTTCCATGGCTACCATAGACTGGGAAGAAGCAGGCTCTTACACGGACATCAGGTACCACAAGGCCGAGGGGATCGCCAAGATCACCATAAACCGCCCCGAGGTCCGCAACGCCTTCCGGCCGCTGACGGTCATCGAGATGTCACGGGCGCTCGAAGACGCCCGCAACGACCCCGAGATCGGGGTGATCATCCTGACCGGCGAGGGCCCGGAGGCGTTTTGCTCCGGCGGCGACCAGAAGGTGCGGGGCGATACCGGATACCTCGAAGACCCGGAGAACCCGCCCCGCACGCCGGGCGGGGAATCCATCGGGCGCTTCGACGTCACCGAGTTCCACCTGCAGATGCGGCGCTGCCCCAAGCCCCTCGTCGCGATGGTCGCGGGCTACGCCGTCGGCGGCGGGCACGTCCTGCACGTCCTCTGCGACCTGACGATCGCCGCCGACAACGCGAAGTTCGGACAGAGCGGCACGCGGGTCGGCTCCTTCGACGGCGGTTACGGGACCTCGGTCCTCACCCAGCTCGTCGGCCCGAAGAAGGCCAAGGAGATCTGGTTTTTGGGCCGCACCTACTCGGCGCAGGAGGCGCTCGAGATGGGTCTGGTGAACGCGGTGGTGCCGCTGGAGCGCCTGGAGGAGGAGACGGTCCGGTGGTGCAGGGAGATGCTCGAGAAATCGCCCTTCGCGCTGCGGCTGCTCAAGGCGAGCTTCAACGCCTACGAGGACGGCTTCGCCGGCATCCAGCAGCTCGCCCACGATGCTAACCTGATCTTCTACAGCACCGAAGAGGCGCAGGAGGGACGCAACGCCTTCCTGGAGAAGCGCAAACCAGACTTCTCGAAGTTCCCCCGCCGCTCCTGAGGGTTTGTTCGGGCTCTACCGCTACCGCCTGCCGCTCGCGGGCCCGCCGACCCCCGGCGGAAAGTCCCTCCCGGTGCGGGAGGGGCTCCTGATCCGGCTGGAGGAAGGCGGAGCCTGCGGCTGGGGCGAGGCCGCACCCCTGCCGGGCTTCTCGCGCGAGACCCTGGAGGAGGCCGCGCACGACCTGCGCGCCCTCGCCGCGGGCGGGGACCCCGCACACGCCTCCCCCTCCGCCCGCTTCGCCTTCGAGCTGGCCCGCCTCGACCTCGAAGCAGCCTCCTCCGGCAAGCCGCCGCAGGCGCTCCTCTCGCCGCACCCGGCGTCGGAGGTGCGCCTCTGCGGCCTGCTCGAAGGTCCGCCCGAGACGGTGCTCTCCGAGGCGGAGGGGATGCGCGAGGTGGGCTACGCGGCCGTCAAGCTCAAGGTCGGGCGCGCGGATCCCGAAGAGGAGGCCGCGCTCGTCGGGGAGCTCTCGGCCCTGCTCGGCGGTATCCGGCTGCGGCTCGACGCCAACCGGGCCTGGAGTTTCGGGGAGGCTCTCCGCTTCTGCCGCGCCGTCCGCGGGGCGCCGATCGAGTACCTGGAGGAGCCGCTCTCCGATCCCGCGGAGCTCCCCCGGCTGGCGGAGGAGACCGGGGTTCCCCTCGCGCTCGACGAGACCCTCCGCGAGATCGAACCGGAGGACCTCGCCCGCTGCCGCCACGTGCGGGCCGTGGTCCTCAAGCCCACGCTCCTCGGCGGGCTCTCGCGCTCGCTCGCCTTCGCGCGGGAGGCGCGCCGCATCGGGGCGGTCGCGGTCGCGAGCTCCTCCTACGAGAGCGGGGTCGGCACTTTGGGCCTCCTCGCGCTCGCCGCCTCCCTCGGGGACGCTCCCGCCGGGCTCGACACCTACCGCGCCTTCGAGGAGGACATACTCGAGAGCCCGCTCCCGCTCGCGGGGCCGCGGGTAGACGCCGCCGCGCTCCTCTCTGGGGGGTGCGCCGTGCGCGCGGACCTGCTGGAGGAGGTGGCATCTTGAGCGGGGCCCGCACCGTCCCCTGCCCGCTGCGCGAGCGCGCGCGAGAGTTTCCAGAGACCCCCGCCGTCGAGGGGGACGGCGTCCGGATCACCTACCGGGAGTTGGACCGCCTCGTCTCGGCGGCGGCGCAGGCGCTGGAGGGGAGGGGGCTCGGGGACGGCTGTCGCGTCGCGCTCTACCTGTCGAGGGGCTGGCGGTACGTCGTCCTGCTGCTCGGGGTGATGCGCGCCGGAGGGGTCGCCTGCCCGGTGAGCACCCGCCTGCCGCTCCCGGGCGTTCGGGACGCTCTGCGGCGCGCCGGGTGCGGGGCCGTGATCTCCGACGACGCGGCGCTGCTGCGGGGGCTCGAGGGCGTGGTGCGGCTGCGCCCGGAGGATCTCCTGGTAGAGGAGGGGGCGGCGTACGCTCCCACACCTCTGGAGGTGGAGCTCGACCGGCCCGCGACCGTCGTCTTCACCTCCGGGAGCACCGGGGAGCCCAAGGCCGCCCTGCACACCTGCGCCAACCACTACTTCAACGCCGCGGGCTCCAACCAGAACATCACCCTCGCTCCCGGCGACCGCTGGATGCTCTCGCTCCCGCTCTACCACGTGGGGGGTATCTCGATCCTCTTCAAGTGCCTCCTCTCCGGGGCCACGATCGCGCTGCCGGAGGAGGGGGCCCCGCTGGGGCGGGAGATCTCGCGCCTCGGCGTGACCCACGCCTCGCTCGTCTCCACCCAGCTCGTAAGGCTCCTGCGCGAGGAGAGCCCCGCGCTCGGCGGCCTCAGGGCCGTTTTGCTCGGGGCGAGCGCGATGCCTCCGTCCCTCATCTCCGAGTCCGTACGCAGGGGCATCCCGGTCCACACCAGCTACGGCCTCACTGAGATGGCCTCGCAGGTCACCTCTACCCCGCCCGGGGCCTCGCGCGAGGAGCTCTCGAGCTCCGGGAGGGTCCTGCCCCACCGTGAGCTCTCGATCTCCGGAGAAGGAGAGATCCTGGTGCGCGGCGGGACGCTCTTCGCCGGCTACCTGAGGGACGGGGGGGTGGAGCGACCGCTCGACGCCGAGGGATGGTTCCACACCCGCGACCTCGGGCACCTCGACGAGAGGGGCTACCTGCACGTGAGCGGGCGGATGGACAACCGCTTCGTCTCCGGCGGCGAGAACGTTCAGCCCGAGGAGATAGAGGATGCCCTCTGCCGGATGGAGGGCGTTGAGCAGGCGGTCGTCGTCCCGGTCCCCGACGAGGAGTTCGGCGAGCGGCCCGTCGCCTTCGTCCGCGGCGTGGGCGAGCTCCCGGCGCAGGAGCTCTCCCGCGCCCTCCGCGAGACCCTCCCCGGCTTCAAGGTCCCCGACGCCTTCTACCCCTGGCCCTCCGGCCTCCCAGAGGGGATGAAGGTGGACCGCGGCCTCTTCCGCCGGCTCGCCCGGGAGCTCCGCGCCGGTCGCTGATAGACTCAGGTCCGAGATCGAGGAGAAGGGGGATCCCCGTGCAGAAGACGTTCGACGTGGAGGCGGTTCGGAAGGAATTCCCGGCGCTCGGGCGCAAGGTGGGCGGGCGTCCGGCGGTCTACCTGGACGGGCCCGGCGGCTCGCAGGTCGCCAGGGGCGCGATAGAGGCGGTCGCGGGCTACATGGAGCGCGGCGGGGCGAACCTGCACGGGGCCTTCGCCACGAGCGTCGAGACCGAGGAGATCATCGCCGGGGCCCGCGCCGCCGCCGCGGCGCTGCTCGGCGCGGAGGTGGAGGAGGTCGCCTTCGGGCCGAACATGACCACGCTCACCTTCGCCCTCTCGCGGGCGCTGGCCAGGGAGTGGGGAGAGGGCGACGAGATCGTCGTCACCGAGCTCGACCACCGGGCCAACGTCGACCCCTGGCTCCTCGCCGCTTCGGATAAGGGAGTGAAAACGCGCTGGATCCGGGTGGACACCGGGACCCTCACCCTCGATCTCTCCGACCTGGAGGAGAAGATAAACGAGAGGACCCGCCTCGTCGCCGTCGGTCTCGCCTCGAACGCGGTGGGCACGGTGAACGAGGTGGCGGAGATCTCCCGCCGGGCGCACGAGGTCGGGGCCGTCGTCGCGGTGGACGCGGTGCACGCCGCGCCGCACCTCCCGATGGACCGCGACGCGCTCGGGGCGGACGTCCTCTCCTGCTCGGCGTACAAGTTCTTCGGCCCGCACGTGGGGATCGTCGCGGTGAGGCGGCCCCTCTTCGAGCGCCTCGAGCCGTACAAGGTCGAGCCCGCCCCCGACAACATCCCCGACAGACTCGAGACGGGCACCCAGAACCACGAGGGGATCGCCGGGGTCGAAGGAGCCGTAGACTTCATCGCCTCGCTCGGCGGCGGGAGCGGCCTGCGTGAGAAGATACTCTCCGGGATGCGGGCGATAGAGGAGTACGAGGACTCCCTCGCGCAGAGCTTCCGCGCCGCGCTGCGCGAGATCTCCGGGGTGACCCTCTACGCCGCCCCCGACGGCGTCCGCAAGACCCCCACGGTCGCGTTCCGTCTCGCAGGCCATACTCCGCGCGAGGTCTGCGAGTACATGGCCGAAAGGGGCTTCTTCGTCGCCGACGGGGACTTCTACGCCTCCACCCTCGCCGGGAGGCTCGGCATCCGGGATGAGGGCGGGTTCGTAAGGGCGGGCCTGGCCCCGTACAACACCGCGGAGGAGATAGAGGAATTTATCGGGGTGCTCGCGGAGCTGGCCGGGTAGAAGGGAAGAAGCGGGAGGGCTCCAACGAGCCCTCCCGCTTGGAGCTTTGTGACCCTCTCTCAGCGCACGGTCGAGGGGATGCCTTCGATCGGGGAGTCTTCTGTGCCGGGAGTCCGGCGTGTGATCCTCTCGACCTGCTCGCGGGCCTTCTCCGGCTCGTTGACCCACATCCGGTAGAACTCGAACGGGTTCTCCGCGAGACCGTAGCGCCCGTCCTCGCCGCTCTTTATCGTGGCGGTGTAACCGCGGTGGACGAGCTTGTAGAGGTGGTTCTGCGACTGCCAGTTGGCCCGGGCGTCCCGGATCTGGCTGATGGAGATCTCCGCGTACTGGTTCTCCATCGGGGTGGTGCCCGTTTCGCCTAAAGTGTGCCCGTCGAAGCCGATGATCGAGGAGTGCCCGAAGTACGAGTAGACCCCGTCGTAGCCCGCGGCGTTGGCGACCGCGACGTAGCAGTTGTTCGCCCAGGCCATCGTGCGGGCCATCATCACCTGCTGCTCCTTGGCCGGGTACATGTACCCCTGGCAGCGGACGATCAGCTCCGCACCCTTCATCGCGCAGTCGCGCCAGATCTCCGGGTAGTTGCCGTCGTCGCAGATGATGAGGCTCACCTTGATCCCTTTGGGTCCCTCGCTGACGTAGGTCCGGTCGCCAGGGTACCAGGCCTCGATGGGGCACCACGGCAGGATCTTGCGGTAGCGCTGGACGATCTCGCCCTCCGGGTTCATCAGGATGAGCGTGTTGTACGGTGTCTTGTTGGGATGATCCTCGTGCTTCTCGCCGGTGAGCGAGAACACGCCCCACACACCGTTCCTGCGGCACGCCTCGGCGAAGATCTCGGTCTCCTCTCCGGGTATCTCGGCCGAGAGCTCCATCATCTCGTCGTGGTCGTAGAGTATGCCGTGGGTGGAGTACTCCGGGAAGATTGCGAGGTCGAGCCCCGGATAACCCCGCTTGAGCCCGTCGATGTAGCTGCCGATCCTGTGGCAGTTCTCGAGGATCTCTTCCCTGCTGTGCAGCCGTGGCATCTGGTAGTTGACCACGGCGACGCCGACGGTGTCCCTGCTCGAGGAGATGTCCCCGTGACGCATGCTTTACGCCTCCTTCCGCTGGCTGCCCGAAAGTTTTGAGATCAGGCGTGCTCCGATTCGATCCCCGTGTATCACCCCCTTTCGATGATATTGTACCTTCCGTGTCAGCGTGATCAGCGCATGGCCCAGCCGCCGCCGACCTCGAGCGTCTGCCCGGTGATGAAGGAGGCCTCCTCGCTCGCGAAGAACGCGACGGCGTACCCGACGTCCTCCGGTCTGCCCCGCCTCTTTATGCACTGCTGCTTCAGGATCCAGCGGTTGTAGCCCTCCTGGTCCGGGTGGACCTTCTCGGCGTCGGTGGGGAACGCGCCGGGGGAGACGGCGTTCACCGTGATCCCCTCCGGCCCGACCTCACGGGCGAGCGTGCGGGTGAAGCCGACGATCCCCCCTTTTGAGGAGACGTAGTCCAGAAACCCGGCCCAGCCGAGCAGGAAGGTGATGGAGGCGATGTTGACGATGCGGCCCCACCCGCGCTCTTTCATGTGCGGATGGACCGCCCGGGCGCACAGGAAGTATCCCTTTAGGTTGACCGAGAGCACCCGATCCCACTCGTCCTCCTCTATCTCGGTCCACGGCCGCAAGGGGTAGATCGCGGCGTTGTTGACCAGGATGTCCGCTCCGCCGAGCTCCTCCGCGACACGCCCGACCATCCGCTCCACCGAGCTCCGATCCGAGACATCCGCCGAAAGCCCGATGCACCGGCCCCCTTCCCTCTCCACCTCCGCGGCGACCTTGCCCGCCTTCTCTTCGTCTGCGTCCACCGCGGCCACCAGCGCCCCGCGCCCGGCCAGAACCCGGCAGATCCCCTCCCCGAGACCCCCGCCGCCTCCGGTCACGATGGCTACCTTTCCCTCGATCCCTTCCAAAGCCGGATTCCCTCCTTCCTGGATGTATCTCCCCCGGTTCGGGAGCCGTCCTTGCCGTGGTATCGATTGCTTTTATCCCTTTCTGCAGACGATCTCACTGTTGACTATGGGAATCTACCCCTCCCGCCCGGTTGGGTCAAAACCGGGTTATGATATCGAAAAAAATTATTTACATGATAGGAATAAAAAATTTGTTCTATTGCAGAGGTTGTTCTAGAGTGAGGGTGCAAGGGGATGGAGCGCCGAAAGGAGCATGGAATGGTCGCGGTCCACTACATAGACTCCGAGACCGGAGGCGTCGTGGGGTGTGCGTTTGCGGAGGCGCTGCCCGAGGAGGGCAGCGTGGTCTCGCTCGAGGGTATGGGTGAGTGTGTCATCCTCAACTACTGGGAGCTCAGGCCCGAGTCCTGCGACGTCTACGTTCGCAGGATGGACCCTGGGGAGGCTGCGGCCTGAGCCTCCTCTAGCTCAGCAGCAGGTACAGGAGCGCCTTCTGGGCGTGCAGGCGGTTCTCGGCTTGGTCGAAGACCCGGCTCTGCGGCCCGTCTATCACCTCCGTGGTGACCTCCTCGCCGCGGTGCGCCGGGAGGCAGTGCAGAAAGATGGCGTCGTCTGCGGTGAGGGACATGAGCTCCCCGTTCACCTGGTAGGGGAGAAACCTCTGCTTGCGCTCCTCGGCCTCCGACTCCTGTCCCATGCTCGCCCACACGTCGGTGTAGACGACCTGCGCTCCTGAGACGGCCTCCTCGGGGTCGGTGGTGAGCTTCGGGGCTGCGCCCAGGGAGGCGGCGAGCTCGATCACCTCGGGGTCCGGGGCGTAGCCCTCCGGGTGGGCTATCGTGAGCTGTGCGCCGGTGAGCGCGCAACCTATCGCCAGAGAGTGGGCGACGTTGTTGCCGTCGCCGACGAAGGCTATCCTCACGCCTTCGAGCGTGCCGAAGTTCTCCTGCACCGTCAGGAGGTCGGCGAGCGCCTGGCAGGGATGGTGGGTGTCGGAGAGGCCGTTTATCACGGGGACGTCCGCGGCGTCGGCCAGCTCTTCGAGCTCGGCGTGGTCGAAGGTGCGGACCATGATCGCGTCGATGTAGCGGGCGAGGACCCTTCCCGTGTCCGAGGGGGTCTCGCGCTTTCCCATCTGTATCTCGTCGGGTTTTATGTTGAGCGCGTGGCCGCCCAGCTGGTACATCCCGACCTCGAAGGAGACCCGCGTGCGGTTGGAGGGTTTCTGGAAGACCATCGCGAGCGTCCTGCCGCGCAGCGGCTGGAACGGGACCCGCGCCCGGCGCAGCCCCTTCAGCTTGGCGGCCTCTCCCAGGATGAGCTTCGTCTCCTCGGGTGAGAACTCGGCGAGCGTGAGGCAGTCACGCCCGGAGATGGGGGAGAGGGAGGGGCTCTGGTAGTCGGAGGAAGGGATCATCTCAGGCCACCGCCTTCTCTTTTTTCTCGCCGAGCGCCTTCTCGACGCCCTCTCGGAAGGTGTCGAGCGCGTACCGCACCTCCGCCCTCGTCACGGTAAGCGGCGGGGCGAGGCGCAGGGTCGTCCTCCCGATCATGTTGACGAGCACCCCTTCCTCGAGGCAGTGCTCGAAGACGCGCGGCGCGATCTCCGGGCCGAGTTCGAACCCGATCAGGAGCCCTTCGCCGCGCACCGCGGCGCCGGGCACCTTCCCGGCGAGCTTCGAGAGGGCGCTCTTGAGGATCGTGCCCTTGACGCGCACCTCCTCCAGGAAACCGGGCTCGTTTATGACGCCGAGAACGGCTTTTACCGCGGCCATCGCGAGCGGGTTGCCGCCGAAGGTCGAGCCGTGGGTGCCGGGAGTGAGCGAGGCGTACTCCTCCTTCGCGAGCAGCGCCCCGACCGGCACCCCGCCGCCGAGGCCCTTGGCGCTCGTTATCGCGTCGGGGACGACGCCGGTACCCTGGTAGGCGTAGAGGTGTCCGGTGCGCCCGGCCCCGGTCTGAACCTCGTCGAAGACGAGGAGCGCGTCGTGCTCGTCGCAGATCTCTCGCAGGCCTTCGAGGAACCCTTCGGGCGGCACGTTGATCCCGCTCTCCCCCTGGATGGGTTCGACGAGGATCGCGGCGGTCTGCGGTCCTGCGGCCTCTCGCGTGGACCCCAGATCTCCGAACGGGACGTAGACGAACCCCTCCGGAAGCGGCCCGAAACCCTCCTGCAGCGCCGGCTGGGCCGTCGCGGTGAGGCCGCCGTAGGTGCGCCCGTGGAACGAGCGGCTGAAGGTGATGATCTCGTGCTTCTGCGTACCGTGATTGGTGTAGGCGTGGCGCCGGGCGAGCTTTATCGCGGCCTCGACCGCCTCGGTGCCGGAGTTGCAGAAGAAGACCCTCTCGAAGTCTGTCGCGCCGGTCAGGATCTCCGCCACCTCCTCCTGCAGCGGCACCCGGTAGAGGTTCGAGCAGTGGATGAGCTTCTCCGCCTGTTCTTTGATGGCCGAGACCAGCGCGGGGTGGGCGTGGCCCAAAGAGTTCGTGGCGATCCCGCCGATGAAGTCCAGGTAGCTCTTGCCTTCCGCATCGAAGAGCCAGCTCCCCCGCCCGCTCACGGGCGCTATACCGAGCCGTTTGTAGTTGTCCATCAGGGCCGTCATGTGATGTCTCCTCCCGACACTAGCGTACCGACCTTTTCTCCGGAGGCGGCCCGAAGCAGCATCCCTTCCCTGCCGCCGTTGACTATCCTGGCCTCGACTCCGCCGCGCGCGGCCGCGGCGGCGGCCCGCAGCTTCGGGACCATCCCACCGGCCGCGGTCCCGTCTCCGATGCGCTCCTCGCACCCTTCGGGGGTGAGCGAGCCCACCACCCTTCCTCCCTCGAGCAGCCCGTCGACGTCGGTGAGCAGCAGCAGCGTCCCGGCCCCGAGACCGACGGCGAGGGAGGCCGCCGTCAGGTCGGCGTTGACGTTGTACACCCCCTCCGGCCCGAGCCCGAGCGGGGCGATGACCGGGACGAAGCCGCCCTCCCACAGCGTCCGCACCAGGTGCGGCTGCACCTCCTTTACCTCCCCGACCCGACCGAGGCCCGCGACCGGCTCGACCAAAAGCGTCGGCCCGTCGGTGCCCGAGACACCGGCCGCCGCGACCCCGCAGGACTGGAGCTGCCGGACGAGCGCCTTGCCGAGGGAGCAGAAGACCATCTCGGCGACCTCCGCGGCCTCTGGGCTCGTGACCCGCAACCCCTCCCTGAACTCGCTCTTCATGCCGAGCGCGTCGAGCATCCGGCTGAGCTGGACCCCTCCTCCGTGCACCAGCGCGACCGGCGCCCCCAGCTCCACCAGGCGCGGCAGATCCGCGAGCGCCCCTCCTGCCAGCGACCCGCCTCCGACCTTGACGACGACGGGCTTCACGTCCGGTAGCTCCCGTTGATCTCGACGTAGCCGTGGGTGAGGTCGCAGCCCCACGCCTCGGCCGACCCGTCCCCTTCATCGAGGCGGGCCGAGATCCTGACCTCCTCGCCGGAGAGCGCCGCCCCCGCCTCCGCCTCGTCGTAGGCTGCCGGCTCTCCGCCGGAGAAGACGACGACGTCGCCGAATCGGATCTCGACCCGGCCCGGGTCGAAGGGTGCCCCGGAGTAGCCCATGGCGACGATCACCCGCCCCCAGTTGGCGTCCTCGCCGAAGACCGCGGCCTTGACCAGGTTGCTCCCCGCGACTGCCCGGGCGAGGGCCGCCGCCGACTCCTCGTCCCGCGCTCCTTCCACGGACACCTCGATCAGCTTCGTCGCCCCCTCGCCGTCGCGGGCGATCTCGCGCGCCAGGTGCCGCATCACGCCCTCCACCGCGGCCGCGAACGCCGGATGGTCCGGCGAGTCTTTCGCGACGGGCACGTTCCCCGCGGTGCCGTTCGCGAGCGCGATCGCCATGTCGTTGGGGGAGGTGTCCCCGTCGACCGTGACCCGGTTGAACGTGCGCCGGGTCGCCTCCCGCAGCAGCTCCTGCAGATACTTCTTCTCCACCGCGGCGTCGGTGGCGAGGAATGCGAGCATCGTACCCATGTTCGGGTGGATCATGCCACTCCCCTTCGCAACCCCCCATACCTCTACGTCCCTCCCGGACACCTCGCAGCGCGCCACGCACCCCTTGGTCCGGGTGTCGGTCGTCAGGATCGCGCGCGCGAAGCCCGCGCCCCCGCGCCCGAGCGCCTCGCACGCCCGCATGATCCCGCGCTCCACCCGCTCCATCGGCAGGTACTCCCCGACGACCCCGGTGGAGGCGACGGCGACCTCCCCCGCCCCGACCCCGAGCGCCTCCGCGGCGACCTCCTGCATCCTCCTCGCGTCCGCGATCCCCCGCTCCCCGGTCGCCGCGTTCGCGTTCCCGCTGTTCGTCACGACCGCCCGCACGTCGGAGCCCTCTATCGCCTCGCGTGTTACGAGGAGCGGCGCGGCCTTCACCGCGTTCCGCGTGTACACCCCGGCCGAGGCACACGGAAGCTCCGAGAAGAGCACCCCCACATCGAGCCTGCCCTCCTCCCGGATCCCGCCCGCCGCAGCCCCGCACGAAAACCCCTCCGGCAGAGCCGCCACGCCGGGGAGGATCTTTATTCCATATCCTGCAAACTTATTCATCGGCCCGGCTATTGTCGCATCCAGAACCGCCGGGGTCAACGATTTTATTCAATTTCTTGAATATTTATCCGACAGCTGGTTCAATAGGGCGCATGGGACTTGCGGTCGGTATATACGGTGGCGGCGGGTACGCGGGGCAGGAGCTGGTACGGCTCCTCTCCGGGCACCCGGAGGTCGGCAGGCTCGAGGTGGCCTCGCGGGGGCATGCCGGGAGGTGTGTGGGCGAGGTCTACCCGCATCTGGCGGTGGAGGGGAAGTTCGTCTCCCCCGAGGAGGTGGACGCGGGGGCGCTGGATGTGGCGTTCGTCGCGTACGCGCACGGGGAGAGCGCGCGGGCGGTGAAGGAGATCCTCGATGCCGGGGCGAAGCTCGTGGTCGACCTCTCGGCCGATTTCCGGCTCCCTGAGGCTCTGTATGGCGAGTGGTACGGGGAGCATCCCGTGCGGGAGCTCATCGCGGAGGCCCACTACGGGATTCCCGAGCTGTTCGGCAGGCCGGAGGGGAGGCTGGTCGCGAACCCCGGCTGCTACCCGACGGCGGCCGTTCTCGCGCTCGCGCCGGTGGTGAAGCGGGTGGGTGGCGGGATCAGGGCCGTCACGGTAAACGCGCTCTCCGGGGTGAGCGGGGCCGGGGCGAAGCCAAGCGAGAGGACCCACTTCGTGAGCGCCAACGAGAACGTCACGCCGTACGGGGTGCCGCGCCACCGGCACACGCCGGAGATGGAGGAGGCGCTGCGACGCTTCGGGGAGGTGCCGCCGGTCACCTTCGTGCCGCATCTCATCCCGGTGAGCCGGGGCATCCTTGAGACGATCGTCGTGGATCTGGACGAGGTGCCGGAGGCGGAGGATGTCTTGCGCTGGTACGAGGAGGACTACGAGGGGTGGTCCTTCGTCGAGGGGCGGGAGGAGATCCCCCAGATCTCGCACGTCGCCAACACCAACCGGGTCAGGCTTTCGGCGGCGGTCGACGGGCGCGCCGGGAGGCTGCTTCTCTTCGCGGCCGAGGACAACCTGCTCAAGGGGGCCGCGGGGCAGGCGGTGCAGAACATGAACCTGGCGCTCGGGTACCCCGAGGACCTCGGGCTCGCACATCTCAGGTAGGAGGGAAGGCGCTTTGGACTCGCGGGCTGGCTTGAACGTGGACAAGACGACCAGGCAGAACCTCATACTCAGGCTCATCTCCGAGCGGGAGCTCGGCACCCAGCAGGACGTCGTCGCGGCGCTCGCCGAGGAGGGGGTCGAGGTCGCCCAGGCCACCGTCAGCCGGGACCTGGCCGAGCTGGGGGTTCTCAAGGTGGGGAACCGTTATCTCGCGCTCCCGCACGAGCCGGGTTCGGCGAGCATCGAGGTCTTGCCGAGCTTCGTCCTCGGCGTCACCCCGGCGCAGAACATCGTCGTCATCCACACCCGCGACGGGACCGCTGGGGCCGTCTCGAGCGTCCTCGACCGGGTGAAGGGTCTCAAGATAGTCGGGACCGTCGCCGGGCAGGACACCGTGCTCGCGGTCGCGCCGGACACACAGGCCGCAAAGGAGGTCGCGGACCTCATCGCCGACGTCTGCCGCGCCCGCACCCGCCCGGCCGGGAGCATGGAGTAGCTTCGAAGGAAGATAGGAGTCATCGTATGTCGCTCGAAGGCAAGAAGGTCGTGCTCGCATACTCCGGGGGGCTGGATACCTCGGTGTGCATAAAGCGTCTGGAGGAGAAGGGGGCCGAGCCCTACGCTCTGTATGTGGACCTGGGGCAGGGCGAGGCCGAGACCGACGTGAAGGAGAAGGCCCTCGCGATAGGCGCCGCGGACTGCTTCGTCGTGGACGGGAAGGAAGAGTTCGCCGGGGAGTACGTCGCCCCGGCGATTAAAGCCAACGCCCTCTACGGCGGGAAGTACCCGCTGTTTACCGCGCTCGGTCGCTACCTGATCTCGAAGAAGCTCGTCGAGGCGGCCCGCCGGGTCGGGGCTACCCACATCGCGCACGGCTCGACGGGCAAGGGCAACGACCAGGTACGCTTCGACGTGACGACCGCCTCGCTCGCCCCGGACCTCATCGTGGTCGCCCCGACCCGCGACTGGAAGATGAGCCGCCCCGAGGAGATAGAGTACGCCCGCGAGCACGGCATCCCCGTCCCCGCGACGAAGGAGTCCCCCTACAGCGTGGACGAGAACCTCTGGGGCCGCTCGATAGAGGCCGGGCCGCTCGAAGACCCGGAGCACGAGCCCACCCCCGACGTCTACGAGCTCACCACCGACCCCGAGGACGCCCCGGACGATCCGCAGTACGTCGAGCTCGGCTTCGAGGAGGGGCTCCCGGTCAGCCTGGACGGTGAGGAGATGCCGCTCGTCGCGCTCATCGCTCACCTGAACGAGATCGCGGGCTCCCACGGCGTCGGGCGCCTCGACATGATCGAAGACCGCCTGGTCGGGATAAAGAGCCGCGAGATCTACGAGGTCCCCGCCGCGACCGTCATCATCGCCGCCCACCAGGAGCTCGAGAGCCTGACTCTCCCCAAGGACGTGCTGCGCTTCAAAGCGCTCGTCGAGCAGCGCTACGCCGGGCTCGCCTACGAGGGCCTGTGGTTCACCCCGCTCAAGGCGGCCCTCGATGCCTTTGTCGACGAGACCCAGAAAGCCGTAACCGGCACCATCCGCATGAAGCTCTACAAAGGTACCTTCACGCCGGTCTCGCGCAGCGCCCCGAAGGCCCTCTACAGCAAGGACCTCGCCACCTACAACCCCGAGAGCACCTTCGACGAGTCCGCCGCCGCCGGGTTCATCGCGCTCTGGGGGCTGCCGGCCCGCCAGTGGGCCGCCGTCCACGGCAGGACGGGAGGGTTCGCGCCGCAGAAGACCGGCTAGAGCAGAAACCACCGCCCCTCTGCGGTAACCTCTGCGTGTGGAAGAAAAGCTGGATTCCATCATGATGCGCCGGGCACTAGAAGCCGCCCGTGAGGCCGCCTCCAGAGGCGAGGTGCCCGTGGGCGCCGTCGTGGCCCGCGGGGAGAAGGTGCTCGCCGTGGCCTCCAACGAACGCGAGGCGACCGGCGACCCCACCGCCCACGCCGAACTCCTCGCGATCCGACGGGCGGCCGCGAGGCTCGGCGGCTGGCGTCTCACCGGCTGCACCCTCTACTCGACCCTCGAGCCCTGCCCGATGTGCGCCGGCGCCGTCCACGCCGCACGCCTCTCCCGCCTCGTCTACGCCGCCCCGGACCCCAAAGCCGGCTACGCCGGCACCCTCCACAGCGTCCCCGAAGACTCCCGCCTCAACCACACCACCCGCGTGGCGCGTGGCACCCTGCAAGAAGAGGCTTCCCTGCTCCTGAGATCCTTCTTCCGCACCCGGCGCAGGTCTTCCGACTCAACCGCACACCCATCTCTGACTACACCTGAACTATAGATTGAGATATCCCGAAGTTTGAAGTCCCGCTGAAAGCTTCGATACGTGAACCGGATGTAAAGGTACGCGCTTTGCCGGGAATTCTGGTGATGGCGAACGGGACGAAAATTTTTTCAAAAAATTTTTCACCCGGGGCTCCTCTCTGTTAAACCGCTTAAACAACGCATTTTTGCATGGTATTGCTTGGTGAAGTTCATGTTGAGGTTTAAATAGCGGGTGTTGCGATCCGAAAATGTGGTGTGCTAGCTTTTTGCGCAGCCCAGATATGGTATTGCAGGAAGTGGGGGGTGAGAATGCAGTGTCCGTACTGTGATTTCGAGGATACGAAGGTCATAGACTCGCGGCTTTCGGAGAGCAAGGATGCCGTGAGGCGGCGCAGGGAGTGTCTTTCGTGTGGGAGGCGTTTCACCACCTACGAGCGGAGGGAGCCGCTGCAGATAATGGTGGTCAAGCGCAGTGGGGAGCGGGAGCCCTTCGACCGGGGCAAGCTGCGGGCCGGGCTGGAGAAGGCGTGTGCGAAGCGTCCGATCTCGGACGAGACCATAGACCTGATGGTGGATGAGATAGAGACGGAGATAAGGGAGCGGCGCAGGCACGAGGTCACCTCGAGAAGGCTCGGGGACATGGTCCTGCTCAAGCTCCGGCACATAGACATGGTCTCCTATCTGCGGTTCGCCTCCGTCTACCGGCAGTACACCGACGTGGACCAGTTCCGCTCGGAGCTGATGAAGCTCGCCGGGTCGAGGTTGAGCAACACGGGCGCGAGGTAGTCGAAAAAACAGGCGGTGGAATCGGCCCGACACGCAGTAGAATCAGGGGAGGATGGGCATGGATCACGATCTCGAACGGCTGACCGACATAGAACTGACCGAGAACGCTCTCGCGGTTCTCAAGAAGCGCTACCTGAAGAAGAACGAGCGCGGGGAGGCCATAGAGGAGCCCATAGACATGTTCCGCCGGGTGGCGGCGAACATCGCCGAGGCGGAGCTGAAGTTCACCGAGGGAGAGAAGGGCAGGGCGTTGTACGAGGAGTGGCGGGAGCGCTTCCTGCAGTTGATGCTCTCGCGGAAGTTCATGCCCAACTCGCCGACCCTCATGAACGCCGGAAGGGAGTTGCAACAGCTCTCGGCGTGCTTCGTACTGCCCGTCCCGGACTCCATAGACGGCATCTACGAGACCCTGAAGCACCAGGCGATGATCCACAAGTCCGGGGGTGGGACGGGCTTCTCGTTCTCGCGTCTTAGGCCCAAGAACGACATCGTCAAGAGCACGATGGGCGTCTCCAGCGGGCCGGTCTCGTTCATGGCGATCTACGACGCCTCCACGGACAAGATAAAGCAGGGCGGGACCAGGCGCGGGGCGAACATGGGCATCCTGCGCGTCGACCACCCGGACATCGAGGAGTTCATAACCTGCAAGCGCGACAACGACCAGATCAACAACTTCAACATCTCCGTCGCGATAACCGACGCGTTCATGCAGGCGGTCGAGCGTGACGAGGACTTCGGGCTCGTCAACCCGCGAAACGGCGAGGTGGTAAGGAAGGTCAGGGCGCGCGAGCTCTTCCGCAAGATCGTGGAGGGTGCCCACCTCAACGGCGAGCCCGGCGTGGTCTTCATCGACAGGATAAACGCGGACAACCCCACCCCGCAGTTCGAGATAGAGTCGACGAACCCCTGCTCGGAGGCGCACCTGCCGCCCTACGATTCGTGCAACCTGGGGAGCATAAACCTCGAGCGCTTCGTCAAGGTCGAGGGCAGCGGGGGAGAGAGGGCCTCTCTCGCCGACGGGAACACCGAGGTCTCGACCTACGTGGACTGGGACGACCTGAGGAAGACCGTGCATACGGCGGTGCGCTTCCTGGACAACGTCATAGAGCAGAACAACTACCCGCTGCCCCAGATAGAGGAGATGAGCAAGGGCAATCGCCGCATCGGGCTCGGGGTGATGGGGTTCGCGGACGCCCTGATCGAACTCGGCATCCCCTACGACTCCGAGGAGGGGCTCGAGTTCGCCCGCCGGGTCATGAAGTTCATAGACGACGAGGCGTGGGAGGCTTCGCGCGCGCTCGCCAGGGAGAGAGGCGTCTTCGCCAACTACGAGGGTTCACGGCACGAGGCCCGGGGCGACAGGGTACGCAACGCCACGGTCACGACCATAGCCCCGACCGGGACGATCTCGATGATCGCCGGCTGCTCCGGCGGGATAGAGCCCCTCTACGCCGTGGCCTTCATGCGGCGTCAGGCCGACATGGAGATGCCCGACGTGAACCCCCAGTTCGTCAGGCTCGCCAGGGAGAGGGGCTTCTACTCCGAGGAGCTCATGCGCCGGGTGGCCCAGGAGGGCAGCGTACGGCACCTGGAGGAGGTTCCGGAGGACGTCAGGCGGGTGTGGGTCACCGCCCACGACATCTCCCCCGAGTGGCACGTCCGGATGCAGGCGGCCTTCCAGGAGCACACCTCGATGGGCATCTCGAAGACGATAAATTTGCCCAACGAGGCGACGCCGAAGGACGTCGAGGACGCCTACCTCCTGGCCTACAGGACCGGCTGCAAGGGCATCGCCGTCTACCGCGACGGCTCGCGCGAGGAGCAGGTCCTCTCGACGGGGAAGACCACCTCGTCCTCCCCGAAGGAGGAGGTCCGCCGCGTCTCCCTGGCCGAGGCGCGAAACGGCCGTCCCAGGACGCTCTCGGGGGTGACGAAGAAGATCCAGACGGGCCACGGGCCGCTCTACGTGACGATGAACGACGACGAGTTTGGGCCGAGGGAGTGCTTCGTCGTCCTGGGCAAGGCCGGGGGGACGGCCTCGGCGTTCTCCGACGCGCTGGGGCGCATGATCTCTCTGGCAGAGAAGCACGGGGCGACCCCGGCGGAGATAGTGCACCAGCTGAGGGGTATACAGGACGGACACCCCGCCGGTATCGGGCCGAACGCGGTGCTCTCCGTGCCAGACGGCGTGGCGCGGGCCATGGCCGAGCACTACCTCGTCGAAGAGGGACCCGGGGAGCAGGAGAGGCTGCCGATCATCGGGGCGTGCCCGGAGTGCGGCAGCGGGCTCTCCCGCCAGGAGGGGTGCGTGGTGTGCCACTCCTGCGGCTACTCCAAGTGCGGTTGAGCCCCGACGGGATCGTGTGAATTCTCGCGCACGACCGTAAGGAATGCTTCAAGGACCGGGCTCGACCTGGCGGGGGGCCAGACGAAGCCGAGCTCCACGCTCGGGGAGAGCCCGGAGACCCTCTTGTAGAGTACGCCCTTGCGGCTCAGATTCTGCACGGAGGCCGGCACGAGCGCCACACCCAGGCCACCGGCGACCAGCCCGACGATCGTCTGCATGAGCCAGACGTCCTTCTGGACGGCGTTGGGGACGAAGCCGGCCCTGTGGCAGGCTTCGGTGACCTGCCCGTAGAGGCCGGGCATTAGCCGGTAGCGCATCGGGAGGATGAAGGGCTCGTGCGCGACCTCCCGCAGGTCGACCTCGGGCTCCGGTGCGAGGGGGTGCCGCTCCGGGAGCGCGAGGACCAGCGGCTCGCGCGAGACACACTCTATCCTGAGCGAGGGATCCTCCAGCGGCAGGTACAGGAAGCCCGCGTCTATCTTGCCCTCGTGCAGCTGCTGGACTATCTGGTCCGGCTTCATCTCGCTCAGGAAGAGCTCCACGCCCGGGTAGAGCTCCCTGAAGCTGTGCAGGATCTCCGGCAGGATCTCGTTGGACGCCGAGGGGACGAACCCCAGAGCGAGCCGCCCGACCTCCCCGTGCCCCACCCGCTGGACCACCCGCACCGCCTGGTCCAGCTGGATGAAGAACCTCCGGGCCTCCTCCAGGAGCATCTCCCCGGCCTCCGTCAGCCGCACCCCCCGGCTCGTCCGCTCGAAGAGCAACACCCCGAGCTCGCTCTCCAGCTGCTTGATCTGGTTGCTCAGCGGGGGCTGCGCCATGTGTAGCCGCTGCGCCGCCCGGCTGATGCTCATCTCCTCCGCCACCGCCACGAAGTACTGCAGGTGCCTGAGCTCCATCCTTTCCCATACCTCTTCCATATATCCTGTTCGTGCGAACGGTATTGGACATATAGCAATGTCGGGCTCAAAATGTCAAGCTGCGGGAGGTGCGAGAGAGGAGGAGAGATGCCGACGGTCAGGGAGGCTGTCTACGAGCTGTTGCGCGGGTGGGGGATGACCACGATCTTCGGGAATCCGGGGTCGAACGAGCTGCCTTTCCTGAGCGATTTTCCTTCGGATTTCAGGTACGTTCTGGGGCTGCACGAGGGGGTCGTGGCCGGGATGGCGGACGGGTACGCGCAGGCCACGGGCCGCCCGGTCCTGGTCAACCTGCACTCTGCGGCCGGGGTGGGCAACGCGATGGGGGCGCTGGTCAACGCCCGTTTCGGTCGCTCGCCGCTGGTGGTGACGGCCGGGCAGCAGGCGAGGCCCATGATCACGCTGGAGGCGTTGCTCACGAACGTGCACGCGACCCGGTTGCCGGAGCCATTGGTGAAGTGGAGCTACGAGCCGCCGCGGGCCGAGGAGGTCCCCGCTGCGATCTCGCGTGCGGTACACACCGCATCCCTGCCCCCGCGCGGGCCGGTCTTCGTCTCGGTGCCGCTGGACGACTGGTCCACGGATGTCGACCGGGAGCAGCTCGAGCTTCTGCGCGAGAGGCGGGTCGACGCGCCGGGCGTGCTGGAGGAGGGGGCGGTGCGCCGGCTGGCCCGGAGAATAGATCGGGCCGAAAGTCCCGTCTTCGTCGTGGGTTCCGAGGTCGATACCGGGGGAGCGTTCCAGGATGCCGTCAGGCTCGCCGAGAAGAGCCGCATGCCGGTCTGGGTCGCACCATCCGGATATCGCTGCCCCTTCCCGACGGACCACCCCTGCTTCCGCGGCGTGCTCCCGATCGGGATGAAGTCGCTCGCAGAATGCCTGCGTGGCCACGATCTCGTCCTGGTGGCCGGGGCGCCGGTCTTCCGCTACCACGCCTACGAGCCGGGGCGCTACCTGCCGCCGGGGGCCTCCCTGGTCGCTCTGACCCAGGACCCGGAGGAGGCCGCCCGGGCGCCCTTCGGAGAAGCCCTGCTCGTCGACGTGCCCTCGGCGTTGCGGCAGCTCGCCGGGGCGGTCTCGCACTCCGGCAGGCCCGAACCGGAGCCGCCACCCCGACCCACCCCGGCGCCCCAGAGCCTCCCGCTCTCCCCGGGCGCGGTCTACGACGTGCTCGACGACGTCCTCCCGGAGGGAACGATCTTCGTCAACGAGTCGACGGTGGACAAGGAAATCTTCTGGGAGCGGGTGAGGATGCGGCAGCCCGGCAGCTACTACTTCGCGGCCGCCGGCGGGCTCGGCTTCGGGATGCCGGCCGCCGTGGGCGTCAAGATGGCCCTCCCCGAGCGGCCGGTCGTCGCCGTTATCGGGGATGGGTCCGCCCAGTACTCGATACAGGCCCTGTGGAGCGCGGCGAATTACGGCCTGCCGGTGACCTTCGTGATCCTGCGCAACGAGAGCTACGCCGTGCTCGAATGGTTTGGCGGCGTCCTGGGGACCGGGGACGTGCCCGGCACCGAGCTTCCCGGGATAGACACCACGAAGCTGGCCGGGGGCTACGGCGTGGCCGCCAGGAGAGTCGAGACCACAGGAGAGCTCGCCGCCGCGCTCAAAGACGCCCTCTCCTCCGGCGCTCCCGACCTGATAGAAGTTCCGGTCGGGAGGCCTTGAGGATTCTTCCCGGGCCATACCTCTCGCATATGAGGTGAGACCCAGAAGGTATTTGTCCCCCCGGATCCGCGCTGCTAGATTCCATATCGGGTGGACCATACGAAGGAGGAGAGGGATGGAGGGATCGAAGAGCCTCGAAGATGTGGTGCGGGAGGCGGGGCGGGATGGGATCGCGCGGATGCTGCGCAACTCTCAGATAGGCCCCTATGCCTTCCCCGGGGTACCATCAGAGTTCACCAACTGGCGTGACGAGCAGCGGGCCTGGAGGGAGAGCTGCGTGCTCTTCGACCAGTCCTACCACATGACCGACCTCTACATAGAGGGTCCTGACACAAAGAGGCTTCTCTCCGAGCTTGGGATAAACAGCTTTGAGGGCTTTGGGAAGGATA
>NZ_JAQKGV010000025.1 GCF_028617075.1 Rubrobacter calidifluminis
TCCATCAGAGCGTCTTCGATCTCTCGCACTCGGCTCCAGTCGAATACCCTTGCGGCGTTGGAACGAAACTTAACCGCGAGCTCTTCGTCCGAGAGCGGGTTCTCGGGCCCTCCCCGGTTGTGCCGGATGCGCACGATTCGGTTGCCACCGTCGGAGAGCCTGACCCGGAGCACGGCCGGGAACTGGCGGGGGGAGATTCCGGTACGCTCTGCAACGTGCTGTCAGTCGGCGTGTACGGCGTGGATGTATTCCAGGAGCTCGTCCACGGAGACGACGTCGCCGTACTTGGCGTCAATGTCGTAGAGATTGGTCTCGTGGGCTTCAGGGTTACGGTCGCCGACAGCCTCGCGCGGGACGACGGGGCGGAAGCCGTGCTGCAGGGCGTCGACGGCGGTGGCCCGCACGCAGCCCGAGGTCGAGGCTCCCGTGATGATGAGAGTGTCCACGCCAGCGGCGGTGAGCAGGGCCCCAAGCGGCGTTCCGAAGAAAGCGGAGGCGAAGAGCTTGTTGAGGACGGGTTCGGAGGCGTGCGGCGCTATTCGCGGGTCGATCCCGGCCCATCGGCTTCCGGCCTCCAGCGTGAGCAGCGCGGGCACCTTGTCTATGAACGCGGCGGCGGTGAGCCTGTCGGACTCCCGGTAGGCGATGGTGGTGAAGACCACGGGAATCCGCGCCGAGCGGGCGGCTTGGAGCAGCTCCCGGATCTCCCCGACCGGCCCTTCGAGGTCGCAGGCGAGCGGCGACTCGGGGTCGGTGAAGCCGAGGTTCATGTCGATGACGATGAGGGCGGGGCGGCGGCCGAAGCCGCCGCGTCCGCCGAAGCCTTCTATGTGCATCCACTCACCCCCTGCCGTTCGCCCGCGCCGTGCCGAGCTCGTGCGAGAGCCACTCGTTGAATTTGCGGCGGGTCTCGGCGATGATCCTGCGCTGCTCCGCAAGCGGCGGCAGGTCGCCGTGGTCGAAGGCGGGCGGCTCGGGGCGGGATGCCCGGATCTCCTCGCGCCTCGACTGCGTCGCCGCGGCGTCCACCGAGCCATCCTCCCCCAGGACGACGCCGTACTCGCTCTCGGCGGCCTCGCGGCTGACGAGGCCCCAACGCACGTCCTTGGCGACGGCCTCCGGGTCGCGCTCCAGCGGGTCGCCGACGCCCCCGGCCCCGGCGGTCTCGAAGACGAGCCGGTCGCCCTCGAAGACGGGGACGTCGCTCACCTTGGAGGGGAGTTCGACCGACGCGCCGTCCTTGCGGATGAGGGTCTTCTTCGAGGGCGAGCCGGGCTTGCCGCCGGCGACGCCGTAGGGGTAGGTGTGGGCGCGGTCGTCCTGGTAGGTGATGCGCCCGTCGGAGAGGAAGCGGTAGACCTTCCGTATGCCGCAGCCGCCGCGGAACTGGCCCGCGCCGCAGGAGTCGCGGCGGGCTGTGTACTCCTCCACGATCATGGGGTAGTACGTCTCCATGTACTCGGCGGGGACCGCGAGGAACTCCGGCCACCAGGAGTGCCCGTCGAGGCCGTCCTTGCCCGGGATCGCCGGGATGCCGCCGTAGAGGATCTCCATCGTCTGGAACGGCTCGCCGTCCGGTTTGACGCCGGAGTAGACGAAGTTGGGGCTCGTACCGTAGGAGCCCGAGACGTTGAAGCCGATCGCCTTGGCGTAGACCGCGCCCAAGACGTCGAAGAGGCGCGCCATGACGACCAGGCGGTTGGAGAGGGGCGCGGGGTCCTTCGGGCGCAGCACGGAGCCCTCGGGGATGTGGACCTTTATGACGTCCGAGTAGCCGTCGTTGAAGAGGATCGTGGGGTCGACGGCGGAGATCAGGAAGACCCCCGCGAACATCTGGAACATCCGGTGGTTGAGGAGGAAGTTGACGGGGCCGGGGACCTGGGCGTCGGTGCCGGTCCAGTCGAGGTGCAGCGTGTCGCCCTCGCGCCACATGGCGAGCTTGAGCTTTATGGGGCCGTTGCCGAGCCCGTCGTCGTCGGTGTAGTCCTCGAACTCGAAGCGCTCACCCTCCGGGATGAGCTGGCGCATGAGGTTTATGATGCTGGTGCGCGTCCGGTTCAAGAGGGCGTCGCAGGCCTCGAGGTAGGTCTCTTTGCCGAAGCGGTCGCAGATGTCCTTCACCCTTTGCGCGCCCGCCGCCGTGCCCGCGGCTATCGCCATGATGTCTGCCCGCGTCTCGCGCGGGGTGCGCGAGTTGTGGCAGAAGAAGCGCAGGACCTCCTCGTTCAGTTTGCCGCCGTCGTAGAGCTTGACGGGCGGCATGCGCACGCCCTCCTCGTAGATCGAGCGGGCATCGATGGGGATGGAGCCTGCGGTCTTGCCGCCGACGTCCATCAGGTTGCCCCACTGCAGGGCGTACCCGACGTGGTCGCCCTCGTAGAAGATCGGACGCACCAGCAGGATGTCCGGGAGGTGCGAGGTAGAGCCCTCCATCATGTACGGGTCGTTCGTTGCGATGACGTCGCCATCCTTGAGATCTTTGACCTTGTAGGGCGAGTTCTCGAGGACGGTATCCACCGGGCTTCCGAACTGGCCGACGACCATGCGCCCCTGGCGGTCGGCGATCAGGGGGAACTCGTCGGCCTGCTCGCGGATGATGGGGCTGACCGCCGTGGTGACGAGCACCCGGTCCATCTCGTGGCGGATGTTCTTGAGGGCGTTCTCGATGATGTCGAGGGTGACGTTGTCTATGGCGTGCTCCCGGACGAAGTCCGGCAGGCCCTGCTCTCTCTCGTTCAGCACCATTCTCAGGCCTCCTCGATCCGGATGTTCCCGAAGCGGTCCACCGCGCCGCGGTAGCCGGGCTCTATGACGGTCGTGGTGTCGTCCTGCACCACTACGGCAGGTCCCTCGACGGAGTGGTTGGGCCGGAGACTGGACCGTTTGTAGATCGGGGTCTCGACCCACTCCCCGCCGAAGTACACCTTCTCCGTGCGAAGCATGGCTTCGGAGGCGTCGGGTCCGGCGCCGTCCTCGCTTGCCACGAGGCTCACGCCCCTTATGGTGCCGCGCCCCACGACGCGCACGGTGGCGATCTCGAGCGGCGAGTCCGGAAGCTCGAAGTTGTAGCGCTGGCGGTGCGCCTCCTCGAAGCGCTCACGCAGGAAGGTCGAGTCCTCGCCGGAGAGCTCGTCCAGCTCGAAGCGGCAGGGGATCTGGATGTTCTGCAGGTAATAGCGGCAGTCGGCGTACAGGTCGAAGCGCTTCTCGTCTTCCTCCACACCTTCGCCGTCGAGCCACTCGTTTGCTTGGGCGATGAGACGCTCGACCGTCGTCTTGAGCTCTGAGGCCGGCGTCTCCTCGGCGATGCGCAGGTAGGTCTCGGGGAACTCGTTCTGGATGTCCGAGGAGAGGAAGCCGAAGGCGCTCATCACGCCCGGGGTCGGCGGCACTATAACGGAGCGCGAGCGGATGAGCCGCCCGAGGGCGTTGGCGTGCATCGGCCCGGCGCCGCCGAAGGCCACGAGGCCGAACTCCCTCGGGTCGTGGCCGCGCTCGACGCTCACGACCCTGAGAGCGGCGTGCATGTTCTCGTTGACGATCTCCAGGATCGCCTCCGCGGCCTCCTCAATGCCCATCCCGAGCCGCTCGGCGACCTTCGCGACGGCCCTCCGGGCGGCCTCCTCGTCCATCTGCAGCGTGCCGCCCAGAGCCACACCGGGCGGGATGCGGTGCAGGACCACGTTCGCGTCGGTGACGGTCGGCTCCTCGCCGCCGCGCCCGTAGGCGGCGGGACCGGGGTCGGCCCCCGCGCTCGCCGGACCGACCTGCAGGGCGCCGCTCGCGGAGACGAAGGCGATCGAGCCACCACCGGCGCCGACGCTGTGCACGTCGACCGCCGGGCTCTTGAACTGGAAGTAGCCGAGCTGGATGTCGCGGCGCACCGGCGTCTCCCCGTTCAGGCACAACGAGACGTCCGTGGAAGTCCCGCCCATGTCGAAGGTGAGGATGTTCTTCACCTTGATCTCGCGCGCCAGATAGGCCGCCCCCGTCACGCCCCCGGACGGCCCCGAGAGCGCGATCTGTATGGGCCTCTCGGCGACGGCCTGTGTGCTCATCGCCCCGCCGTCGGAGCGGACGATGGAGAGGGCGCCACCGAAGCCCTTCTCGCGGACGCTCTTCTCGAAGTTCTTCATGTAGAGCATCGTGCGCGGCTGGACTGCCGTGTTCACCACGGTGGTGAGCGTCCGCTCGTACTCTCCGTACTCCTGCCCGATGTCCGAGGAGATGGAGACCGAGAGATCCGGGTAGAGCTCGCGCACGATCTCGCGAGTGCGCCGCTCGTGCGCCGGGTTCACGTAGGAGTTGAGGAAGCCGATGGCGAGCGACTCCACACCCCGCTCCACGAGGCTCTTCACCGCCTCGCGCACCTCCTCCTCATCAAGCGGCACCAGGACGCCTCCGTCCGGTCCGATGCGCTCGTTGATGCCCACGGTGTCGGTCGGGTCGGCCGGCGGGTCGGGCTTGACGAGGGACATCCAACCGTAGAGCGGGCCCGGCGTCCAGGCACGGGCGAGGAGGAGGATCTGCTCGTGGCCCTTCGTCGTCAGCAGCCCCACGCGCGAGCCGGTGTTCGTGAGGATCATGTTCGTCACCACGGTCGTGCCATGGAAGAGGAGGTTGAGGTCCTCGAAGGAGACCTCGAGCTTCTTGCAGACCGATTCGATTCCTTCCACCACGCCCCTCGATGGATCATCGGGGGTCGAGAGGACCTTGCCTTCGATGAGCCTTCCGCTTCTTTCTTCGAAGAGCAGCACGTCCGTGAACGTGCCACCGACGTCGACCGCAACGTTGTACCCCATCAGAACATTCCTCCTTACGCCATTGACAATCGCCGGCGGCTAACCTGATACTGGCTCGAATACCCCAGCTTTGTATACCTGTCCCGGAAGCTCCTTGCCGAGATGGCTGGCGAGCCACTCCGCGCAATCGATTAGAGCCTCCAGGTCGATGCCGGTCTCGTATCCCATTCCCCGCAGGAGGTAAACGAGATCTTCTGTGGCTATGTTGCCAGTCGAACGCGGCGCAAAGGGACAGCCGCCCGCACCTCCCACTGAGGCGTCGAGCACAGATGCCCCCGCCTCTATCGCGGCGACCGCGTTGGCGAAGCCGGTGTTGCGGGTGTTGTGGAAATGGCAGCCTGCCGTGATACCTAGCTTGTGTACCCCCTCGACGAGCTCTCCAACCTGGCTGGGCACCCCCACACCCACGGTGTCGGCGAGTACGATCTCGTCCGGTCTCGCGGCACCTACGCGTTCGGCGATCTCCAGCACCGTCTTTGGCTCCACACGCCCCTCGAACGGGCAACCAAAAGCCACGGCGAGGGTCACCGAGATCCTCACCCCATCCGAGTGTGCCCGTCTGACGAGCCTGGTGGCCACTTCCGTTGCCTCTTCCACGCCCATGTTCTGGTTCCGCCGCGCGAACGTCTCGGTCACCGGAAATGCGTAGCGCACTTCGTCCACGCCCGAGCTCGTGGCCCTTTCGTATCCTCTTTCGTTGAGGGCCATACCGGCATAACGTGTGTCTGGTCTGCGATTTATCTTCCCCATGACCTCTTCGGCTCCAGCCATCTGGGGTACCCGCTTCGGGTTCACGAAGCTGGCGGCCTCGATTCGTGAAACACCCGCAGCCGCGAGCCTGTCGCACAGCTCGGCGCGGACCTCGGGTGGAAGCGTCTTCTCTTCGTTCTGCAGTCCGTCGCGGGGACCGACGTCCACTATCTCGACGCGCATCAGACGACCCCCCTTCCCTGCATGGCGGCGAGCTCGTCGTCACCGAGCTTCAGCAGGCCGCGGTAGACCTCTTCGTTGTGTTGTCCCAGGGCCGGGCCGGTCCAACGGACCTCGCCGGGGGTCCCAGTGAGGCGCGGCACCACGTTCTGCATGGGGAAGGGGCCTATCTCTGGATCTTCGACCGTGACTATGTTTCCCCGGGCGGCGTAGTGCTCATCCTCGACCATGTCTTTGGCCGTGTACACTTTACCTGCTGGAACACCTGCCTCACCCATGACCCTCAACACCTCATCGCCGGTCCGCTGCTTCGTCCACTCCGAGATCAGGGCGTCTAGCTCCTCCATGTTCTCACCGCGGGCGTGGTGGGTGGCGAACCTCGGATCCTCGGCCCACTCGGGATGCCCCACGGCTTTCGCGAGCCTCCGGAACACGGTGTCGGCGTTGCCGGCGATGAGAACGTAGTCCTCGTCGCGGGTGGGGTAGATGTTGGAGGGCGCCACGAACGGCAGCACGGTCCCGGTGCGCCTCCGCACGTGTCCGGTGAGGACGTACTCGGGGATCGTGCTCTCCATCAGCGCCAGCACGGCCTCGTAGATCCCGACGTCCACGACCTGTCCCCGACCGCCCCGGGCATCCCTGTGGTAGAGGGCGGTCAGCGCCCCGAGAGCCCCGAAGGTCGCCGCGAGCGAGTCCCCCAGAGAGATCCCCACCCGCGGCGGCGGAAGATCCGGGAAACCGGTTACGTGCCGGATGCCGCCCATCGCCTCGCCGATCGCGCCGAAACCCGCACGCTCCCTGTAGGGCCCGGTCTGCCCGTAGCCCGAGACCCGCACCATGACGAGGCCGGGGTTGATCTCTTTGAGAGCATCGTACCCGAGTCCCCAGCGCTCCATCGTGCCGGGGCGGAAGTTCTCGACGAGTACGTCGGCCTCGGCTATGAGCCTGCGCGCGAGCTCCTGCCCCTCTTCTTCCCTCAGGTTGAGCGTCACGCTCTTCTTGTTGCGGGCGATGATAGGCCACCACAGCGTGCGCCCCTCCTTGCGGTGCCGGCCCCACTCGCGCATCGGATCCCCCTTGCCAGGGGGCTCTACCTTGATCACCTCCGCCCCGAAGTCCCCCAACAGCTGCCCACAAAACGGCCCGGCGAGCAGGCTCCCCATCTCGATGACCCGAACTCCATCTAGTGGTTTGTTCGATCCCCCAGGTTCGTTCATTCGCTTCCTCCAGATCTCCCGAACTCGCCGAATCTCTCTCAGCTCAAAACCCCCACCTCACGGCCAGGATCCCCTCTCAGCGGTTTCCCTGCTTCTCCTCCACTCGACACGACAATGGTTGCCAAACGCAATTGTATACAAAATAGCGTCTGTGCGGCTATTGTGTCAAGGGTTCCTAGTGAAATCCACCGGAAAATTCTTTTTCTAGAGGGGATTTGAGCATGGCTCGAGAAAGAGCTGAGTCGCACAGGCCGTTTTTGTATACAAATCAGGGTTTGAGGCCGTTGCTTCCTTGAGCGACGCCCTCTTCTTTGAGTGCTTTGATTACGAAATCGCGTCCTTCGTAGATATGTTCGCGCATGATTATCTCTGCGCGTTCTCCGTCTCGTGATTCCAGGGCCCTGAGAATCTGGCGGTGGTAGTGGTTGGAGATTACACGCTCGTGTGGCGTGTACCAGAAGAAAGCCTTGAACACCAGCGGCAGTTCTACGGTACGCTGGACCAGGCGCTTGAGCCTTCGGTTGCGACTGGCTTCAACGACTGCCCCGTGGAACTCGTTGTTGAGCGCCACCAGCCGGCGTATCTCTTCCTCGTGATCGTGCGCTCCTCTGATCGCCAGGTCTTCCATCTTCGCAGCCAGATCGCGCATGAGGTTCAGATCGCTTTCCTCCATGCGTTCCGCTGCCCTTCGGGCGGCGTAGCCTTCGAGCACCGCCCGCAGATCGTAGATGTCCCACACTTCTTCGACGCTGAAAGAACAGACCATTGCACCACGATTGGGGATTATTTCCACCAGTCCCTCGGCTTCCAGCATCGTGAGTGCCTGTCTCACGGGAGTCCGGCTCACCCCAAGCCTCTCCGCCAACTGCTCTTCGATCAAACGTTCGTTGGGTGCATATTCGCCCGTGAGGATCAGGTGCCGCAGTTTTTCCAGCACACCGTTGCTAGAACCGTGTTTTTTCATGTGGCTTCCGGTTCTCCATCCAGCAGCGACAGAGATCTCCGTCTCCACCGCGTTGGGCTCCGAATGCCCGTTTTCGATCCTGTCAGGATGCCGATCTCGACCAAGGCTGCCGGCGGGTGTTCTCTGCGTCCATCTCCCTCTAAACTACCTCATACCGTGTCCCGTAACCAGGTTGGATGTCTTCTTTTCGGTCGGCACCGGTCCTTTCCCAAGGGTAGGGCGATCGTGCTGAACGGGCGGTATTCACTGGAACATTCCCGAAGGAGACGGATGCGGGAGCATCTGTCTTCCCAAAGAGCGGTGGGCAGGAGTGGAAGCCTCAACTCCCTCCGCCGCCCGAGATGAGCCGGAGGCCCGGACCGTCCTTCGCAGACCCACCTCCTTGTTCGGCGGAAGCCAGACCAAAGGAGAAGCGCTCTCCTCTCCCCAGGGCGTATTCTTCTCCTCCCCTCTCGATTATCCGGAGCAGCGTCCTCACCACGACCCCATCCAGCTCCCCGCCGCACGCGCCGATGAGCTCTTTTCTGGCTCCCTCCAGCATCAAACCGTCGTCCTCGCCGCGTCTCCGACCGAGAACCGTGGAGGCATAACGCGAAGCCGCGGCGAGTATCTTCGCCTCAAGAGGGATCCACTCCCCCCTGAGCCCATCCGGGTATCCCTTCCCATCGATCCTCTCGTGGTGCCACCTGACCCACCTGGCAGCTTCCTGGTAGCCGGGGATGGAGCCGAGGATCTCTTCTGCATGGGTGGGGTGCTCTGCGAGGCGTGCCCTCTCCTCGGGAGTGAGCTTTTCGGGGTCTGCGAGCAGTACCTCATCAGGCAGGCTGACCTTGCCGACGTCCTGCAGCAGGGCGGCGAGCTTTATCTTCTTCACCTTCTCTTCTTCGAGGCGAAACTCGCGGGCAAGATCCTCTGCATAGACGGCCGAAGCGGCGGCGATGAGGTGGGTGAGGCCATCCCTGCTCCCTATCTTCTCGACCATCTTCGCTGCGAAGACTATGCCGGATGTCTGTAGACCGTCCCTTTCTTCCCGGAGTGCCTGGATTTCCCTTTGCAGGGTTTCTGCCTTATCCTTCTGGTCCCTGATGAACCGTACCATCCCCAGCGCGAACGCCGCGCCGCTGAAGAGGGCAATGGCGGCGACGGGTCCGAGCCAGACGGTCGCGTAGGAGGTGAGGAGGGCAGTGGCGAGGAGCGCCGCCTGCGAGGGGGTGTCCGGGGCCAGAATCTCTCGCATCCACTCCTCGAGCGGGGTTCCGTATTTGATCCTCAACAGCGCGTAGCCGCTCAGAGACTCGACGACGTACATCGCCGCGCTGGCCCCGAGCAATCCCACCACGTAGGTCGTTCCGAACTCCAGGGGGCTCAGGAGCAGCGGCCCTGCAGCCGCTTCGAGGACCAGAGAGGCGGCGAGCACCTGCAGCGCGTAGCTCGCCGACTGAAAGATCGTCCTCTGCCGGTCCCGGTAGACGGCGCCGGGAACGGCGGCCATGAACCCGCTCAGAGGACCACCGAGTACCAGGGCCATGAGTATCGCGAGATCCGAAACTTCGAACTCGACCTTGCCGAGCCTGGTCCCCACCGGGAAATACCTGGCACAGAGGACCAAAAGAGCAAACAGAAGCCCGATGAGCGGCGAGATCCAGCCGAAGCGAAGCCCTATGGCGTACTGGAAGATCAACGCCGCCCCAAGCGCCATTCCGGCCAGCCCGTATATATACCGGTTCACCAGCCGGACACGCTCCGTATTGACGGACACCCTCACACACCCCGGACGAAGCATGAAACTATCATGGCCCGAGATAATAAAGCAACAGCCGTCTCAAGTCCAGGTGTGGTGGCAAAAACTACCGGATATTGTGTTTTGTCTTACCAGTACTTGTGGCCGAGCTGTATCTTGCTCACCTGCATACCTCCTGGATCTAGCGTGTTCCGTTCATGATCGCGGGTTCCTCTACCAGTACTTGTGGCCGAGCTCTATCTTCTGCACTCCGCTCACCTCCTTCTCTCGTCCGGCCTACGAGGGTGGTCCTTGAATAGCGCTGGGCGGCTCTGCGGCCAGCACCGACCCTCCCCCTCGCGCCATGTTTGCAATCTTTCTTACCACTCTTGATGCAGTTTAAAAGATGCGGCAGTCCAGATGAATGGGTCGGGTGGTGGGTTTTCGGGGTGTAAAGAGGTTTTCCGGTGGAACAACCTTAAGGAGTGATGTTTGGTTTCCGATAAGGACGGTCAGAGGGTGATGGATGGCGGGAGAGGGGCGGGGTATTGGAGGCGTCCGGATCTGGAGAAAAGGGGCGTGAGTTCCCGTATGATCAGAGCGTTTCTGTTCGGGGTGGTGCAGTTGCTTTTGTTCGCGGTACTCACCAGGGCGGATGGAGGTGGTTTTTCGGACGATTTCTCCCGGCTGAACGGTGACTTCTGGGATGTATCTTCTCACGCGCTCGGGCGGGGGCGGTTGGAGCCTTCCAACGTCGGGGTGGAGGACGGCGACCTCGTGATCACGATCCCGGCGCGCACCTTGAACGGGGGTGAGATCGCCACGAAGGGGTTCTACGGATACGGCACTTACTCGGCCAGGATCAGGGTTCCCGAGGCGCCGGGCTCTATCACGGGGTTCTTCCTGTACAAGAGCCCCGACTATCAGAGCGAGATAGACGTCGAGATCTACAACGACCATTCGCGGCGCATCCTGTTCACGACCTACGCCGGTGGGTCTCAGACCAACACGCGGGAGGTACGCCTGCCGTTCGACCCGACCAGAGGATTTCACGAGTACTCTTTTCGTTACGCTCCCGATTCGGTTGGCTTCTGCGTCGACGGGGAGCCGCTGCAGCGGTTCGGTGAGGGGCTGCCCGGGAACCCGATGCACCTGATGATCAACGCCTGGTTCCCCACATGGCTCAGAGGGAGGCCGCCGCGGCACGACGCCAGGCTATATGTGGACTACATTTCTTATGATCCCGGGAGATAGGCCGACCTCGCCATACCGGCGCTAGAATGTACGGGTTCGATGAAGATTCTCGTTGCAGAAGACGATCCTGTATCCCGCACCATCCTCGTGCGGGCCGTCGAAAAACTCGGCCATGAGTGCGTCGCTGCATCGGACGGGGAGGAAGCGTGGGAGAAGTACCGCAAAACCCCCGATCTGGACGTGATCATAAGCGACTGGATGATGCCGGGCATGGACGGTGCGGAGCTCTGCCGCAGGGTGAGGGACGACGGACGGGAGGATTACGTGCACTTCATCTTCCTCACCGCGCTCTCGGACCGGGAGCACCTGCTGGAGGGGCTCGAGGCCGGGGCCGACGATTATCTCACCAAACCGCTCGACAGGGCCGAACTGCAGGTGCGCCTGAAATCTGCAGCGCGGATCAGGGAGCTCTATCGCAACCTGGAGCAGAAAAACGCCGAGCTCGAGCAGCTCAAGGACGAGTTCTTCAGGCAGGCGCGTCGCGATTCCCTCACCGGGCTCGGCAACCGGCGGCGGCTCGAGGAGGACCTCGAATTGCTCCAGGGTCAGGCGGAGCGTTACGGGTACAGCTACTGCGTCGCGCTTTGCGACGTGGACTTCTTCAAGTCCTACAATGACCACTATGGACACCCGCGCGGGGACCGGGTGCTCAAGACCGTGGCCCGGGTTCTCCGGGAGAGTTGCCGGAGGGGTGACGCGGTATACCGCTACGGCGGGGAGGAGTTTCTCGTGGTCCTCCCCGGCCAGAGCCTGAAATCCGCGGCCCTGGCCGCAGAGCGGATGCGTGCTGCGGTCGAGGGCCTGGCCATCCCGCACGAGGCGAGGGAGGCTCCCAGGGTGGTGACGATCAGCGCCGGGGTGGCCCCGCTGCCGGTGGGGCGCCGGGCTGACGTCGAAGAGGTGCTCGGCGCGGCGGATTCGGCCCTCTATGCGGCCAAGCGTTCCGGGAGGAACCGCGTCTGCGTCCACGGGCGGGGGAGGGATGCATAAGCCATGCGAGGTTATCTCCCGGCCGCCCGCTCATTCCGCTGCAGCACGGTGCGCACTCTCGCCGCCAGCTCGTCCGGTGAGAACGGCTTGGTGACGTAGTCGTCCAGCCCCGCCTCGAGGCCATCTACCACGTCTCTCTCCGAACCACGTGAGGTGAGCATGATCACGGGCAGCGAAGAGATCCTTCTATCCGGGTTTGCGCGCAGGGTGCGGATGAGGCTCATGCCGTCCACCCGGGGCATCAGGCTGTCCAGTACGAGAAGGTCTGGAACCTCACCGTTCTCGATGTGATCCAGGACTTCGCGGCCGTCTTCGGCTTCCGAGACCTCATAGCCCAGCCCCGAGAGCTTGACGGCTACGATGCGCCGGACGATCCTGTCGTCGTCTGCGACGAGTATCTTCGCCTGCCGGTTCAGGGTGCGTCCCTCCCCTCGAGATCACACACGCTCGACCAACGATGATCTTACTAGCCTCACGCTCCGTCTTTCAATACGGTACTACAGTGCTCCGGTATCTCATCCGATAAAAGGTGAAGATGGAAAGTGTGAGATTCGTGTGGCCCGCGGTTCTGGTCATCGCGGGCCTGAACGTGCTTATGCTGTTCATGACCGTGGCGCTCAGGCTGGTGCGCTCGGTCCGGGAGAGGAGACTCCAGGCGCTCCTCAAGGAGGCCGAATCGCTTTTGGAAGGGTTTCTGGCCTCGGATGCGAACCGGGACGGGCTGAGGGTGTTCGCCGATCGCCATCCGGGTGTACTTGCATCGGCCATGGTCGGATATCTTTCGATGATGCGCGGTGCCGGGCGGGAAGGCCTTGAGAATCTCGCGGCGGAACTCGGACTGGTGGACCGCTACCTCGCTGAGCTCTCGTCCCGCAACCGCTGGCGCCGGGCCAGGGCGGCGGAGAACCTCGGGTATCTGGGCGGTCCCGAGGTCGTAGGTCCACTCTCGGGGCTGCTCTCCGATGGAGATGAAACAGTGAGGGCCGTCGCAGCTCGCGCGCTGGCGCGCATCGGCACGCAGGAAGCCGCAAGGAGCCTGGTCCACAGCCTGGGGGACCCCTCGGACCTCACCCGGCTGCGGGTGGCAGAAAACCTGGAGCGGCTCGGTCCTCTGGCCGTGGCACCCCTGATCGAACGCTTACGTTCCGGGGAGGAGAGGGCCTCTGCGATGGCGGCGCGCATCCTCGGGAACCTGCGCGCCCGGGAGGCCACGCCCGCGCTCCTGCAGGCCGCACGCGACGGCGAGGGCGTGGACCTGAGAGCCCAGGCCGTTCTCGCCCTCGGCCGGATAGGAGATCCGGAATACGTACCCCTGCTGCTCGCTGCCGCCCGGGACCAGGAGTGGCCCGTGCGCGCGCAGGCCGCCAACGCCCTGCGCATGATCGGGGACGTCTCTGCCATCCCGCAGCTCGAGCGCATGGTCTCGGATCGGGAGTGGTGGGTGAGGGTGAACGCGGCGCGGGCGCTCGCCGGCCTCGGTCCCGCCGGAGAGAGGGCGCTCGTCAGGGTGTTGGAGGGTCGAGACCGCTTCGCCCGGGATCGGGCGGCGGCCGCGTTGGAGAGCCGGGGCGTGACCGAGAGGATCGTCCAGGACCTCACCCGCTCCGACGAGCGTGGTCGCGAGGCCCGGCGCGTGATCCAGGCCATGATCACCGCCGGGGCGACCCGGCGGTTGCACCGACTGATCGACGATCTGCCCGGCGATGGGCGGCGGGAGCTGGAGAGCATGCTTCGGAGGGATGGGGCATGACCCTCGCACAGTTCCTGCTCGCCGCCAACTACTTCGTGCTGGGCTACTTCCTGCTCATAAACGGCGTCTACGCGCTTCTGTACGTGATCTCGTTCTTCGAGATAGCGGATTACACTCGGCGGGAGGTCTTCTCCGGTTTCCCGGAGCTCTTCGCCTCCAGCTACGCCCCGCCGGTCTCGGTGATCGTACCCGCGTACAACGAGGAGGCCACGATCGCCGAGAGCGTTCGCTCTTTGCTCTCGTTGCGCTACCCGCTGCACGAGGTGGTGGTCGTCAACGATGGCTCTTCGGACGGCACCCTGGAGGTTCTCGGGAAGAGCTTCGACCTGTGGGAGTCCGACCGCCCGGTGAGGAGGCAGCTCGAGACCGCGCCCATCCGCGGTGTCTACGTCTCTTCCGACGAGCGGCTCGTCGTCGTGGACAAGGAGAACGGCGGAAAGGCCGATGCCCTGAACGCCGGCATCTGCGCCGCCGGCTATCCGCTGGTCTGCTGCGTCGACGCGGACATCATCCTGGAGGAGGACGCGTTGCTGCGGGCTGCCAGGCCCGCGATAGAGTACTCCGACGTCGCGGCCGTCGGCGGGATCGTCAGGGTCGCCAACGGCTGCGAGGTGGACTCCGGGCGTGTGGTCGAGGTGCGCACCCCCCGCGAGGTGCTCCCGACGCTGCAGGTGGTCGAGTACCTCAGGGCTTTTCTGGCCGGGAGGACCGGGTGGAGCCGCCTCAACGCCCTGCTCATCATCTCCGGGGCCTTCGGCATCTTCCGACGCAGCGATCTCATCTCCGCCGGGGGTTGCTCGGATGACACGGTCGGGGAGGACATGGAGCTGGTGACGAGGATGCACCGCACCCTGCGCGAGGGCCGGCGCAAGTACCGGGTGGTCTTCGTCCCCGATCCGGTCGCCTGGACCGAGGTTCCCTCCACCCTGCGTGTCCTGCGCCGCCAGCGCGACCGCTGGCACAGGGGTCTGATCGACACCCTCATCCGCCACCGCAGGATGCTCTTCAATCCCCGTTACGGGACGGTGGGGCTTCTGGCGATGCCCTACTACTTCCTCTTCGAGCTCCTGGGCCCGGTGGTGGAGCTTCTCGGGTATGCCACTTTCATCGTCGGCCTCCTGCTCGGCGTGCTCAACGTGCCGTTCGCGCTGGCGTTCTTCGCCGTCGCGGTGGGGTTGGGGTCCCTGCTCTCGGTCGCGGCGGTCTTCATGGAGGAGATGCGGCTGCGGCGGTATCCGCGCTGGACCGACTTCCTGAAGCTCGTCCTCTACGGCGTGCTCGAGAACTTCGGATACCGGCAGCTCAACACCCTCTGGAGGGTTGCGGCCATAGTCTCCTACCTGCGCAGGAACACCGACTGGGGGAGCATGGAACGCCGCGGCTTCGGCCCCGGGGAGCCGGAGAAGGGGCGGTAGGGGACGCTCAGAGCAGCGGTTTTATCCCCCATGCGCTCGTGAGCGAGGAGCCGGGTTCGAGGACGGCCAGCCCGTCCCCGGAGTTGAAGGCGTCCGGTGCGCAGGTCATCGGCTCGACGGCGATCGCGCTCCGGAAATCCTCGCCCGGGAGGGTGTCCGAGGTGAAGAGCTGCACGTAGCGGCAACTCTCCTCCATCCACAGCTCGACGCCCCGGCCACGCCTGGCGTCTTCGAGCCGGACGCGGGTTCTGCCATCGGGGTCGGGCTGGAGGTCGGTGAAGCAGGTGTCGAGCCGCGTCCCCCCGATGGTGCGCGGTTCGCGGAAATCGTAGGGGGCCCCGTCGACGCTCGTGCGACGGCGGGGTATGAGGTTCTCGTCGGTCTCGTAGTACGAGCGGGCCGGCAGGTGCAGGTGTAGATCGTCCACCCTACTCGTGCCGGGCGTGAGGTAGGGATGGTTGCCGATCCCGCAGGGGGCGGGCCCCGGGCCGGGGTTCGCGGCGGTTATGCGCACCGTGAGCCCGTCTTCTTCAGAGAGCGTGTAGCGGGCCTCCAGATCGAGCAGGAAGGGGTATCCCTCCTGCGGATGGAGCCGCAATCCGAGCGAGACTTCGGAGAGGGTGCGCGAGACCAGACGCCACCCCGACCACCGGACGAGCCCGTGCAGCGCGGCGTTGCGGGCGGGTTCGTTCACCGGGAGCTGGTGTTCTTCTCCGGCGAAGGAGTAGCGGCCACCGGCCACCCGGTTCGGCCAGGGGATCAATACTTGCCCACGGGAGGCGGTGCTTGTCTCTCCTTCTCCGAACCCCTGGAGCACCGGCTCGCCCCCTGCCTCGAAAAGGCGCAGTGTAGCACCCACCTCGGTGACTACCGCCCGAAGGCCCTCCCGCTCTATCTCGAACTGCTCTCCGGTCGGAGAGGGATGTCGTGGTGGATGCCGCATAAGGGAAGCATAGATGTCGGTCCGTCTCCCTGCAATGTACGTGTCTGTCACGTGCCGTCCGGCGGGCTAGTAGAATGCTCATCTGACGAGGAAGCGAGGAGGTTTTAGCCTGTATGAAGCGCGAGAGACCGCCTTTCAGGGCCGACCACGTCGGAAGTCTTCTGAGACCCGTAGAGCTACTCGAAGCACGGGAAGACTTCGCCTCCGGGCGTATCACGGCGGATGAGCTCAGGGCCACCGAAGACGAGGCGATAAGGCAGGCAATCAGGATGCAGGAGTCGATCGGCCTGCGCTCCGCCACCGATGGAGAGTTCCGCCGCTCATCCTGGCACATGGACTTCATCTACCAGCTTGGTGGGATCGAGAGGGCTGCGGGTAACCTGAAGGTGAAGTTCCGCAACGAGCGGGGCGACATAGAGTACACCCCGGCCGCCCTCCGGGTGGAGGGCAGGGTGCACCTGGAGCACACCATCTTCGGCGACGACTTCGCTTTCCTCAAAGAGCAGGTGAAGAGCGCGATCCCCAAGCTCACCATCCCCTCCCCGAGCATGGTCCACTACCGGGGCGGACGCGCCGCGATAGACGAGGGCGTCTACCCGGATCTCGAAGAATTTTGGGAGGATCTCGCCTCGGCCTACGCCGGGGAGGTGAGGCGGCTCGGCGAACTTGGCTGCACCTACCTGCAGTTCGACGACACCAGCCTGGCCTACCTCAACGATCCGCGCCAGAGAGAGCACCTGGCGGCCCTGGGCGGGGACCCGGAGCACCAGCACGAGATCTACATCCGCACCATCAACCGGGCGCTCGAAAACCGTCCCGCCGGGATGTCCGTGACCACCCACATGTGCCGGGGAAACTTCCGCTCTTCCTGGGCCGCCGAAGGCGGCTACGACTTCGTCGCCGAGGCCCTCTTCAACGAGCTGGACGTGGACGGATTCTTCCTGGAGTACGACGACGAGCGCTCAGGAACCTTCGAACCCTTACGCTTCGTTCCGAAGGGCAAGATGGTAGTCCTCGGCCTCGTTACCACCAAGCGCGGCGAGCTGGAGGACAAAGATCTCCTGAAGAAGAGGATCGAAGAGGCCAGCCGCTTCGTCCCCATCGATCAGCTGTGCCTCTCGCCGCAGTGTGGTTTCTCTTCTACCGTGGAGGGGAACGACCTGACTCAAGACGAACAGTGGGCGAAGCTCGAGCTCGTCGTCGAGACGGCCAGAGAAGTTTGGGGAGAATGATCGGCGATTCGCCCTTGACTTATTAACAAATATTTGCGAGTATTAACAATCGTCAGAGAGGGTCTTCGAGACAGGAGGTAGAGGATTTGAAGAAGGTAATGCTGTTGGCCGCGATGCTGGCGATGGTGCTGGCTGTGGCCGCCCCGGCCTTCGCGCAGGCTGTCGGGGCGAACACCCAGAGCGGCGGCGCCACCGGCGTGCAGAGCGGCAACAACGACGTGCAGTGCGTGCAGAACGCCGTGCAGCAGGAGGCTGGCAAGGCGCAGTACAACCAGTACGGCAACAACTACAACATCCAGCAGATAGCGCAGACGTGTAACATAAGCGTCACTCAGGTACAGAGCATCATAAGCTCTGTGAGCAGCTCTGCTCCTGCCAGCAGCACGCCGGCCAGCTCCCAGTACTCCAGCAGCAGCGCCGCTTCCAGCGTCGCTTCCGTGAGCAGCGGGGCTTCCTCCTCTGCTGCGGCTGCGACCAGCGTGCTTCCGAACACCGGTGGTGCTTCGGTGGTTGCGCTCGGTGCTGGTGCGCTCCTGGTCGGTGGTGGTCTCGTCGCCCGCAGGTTCATCCGCTAGTTCGGGCTGAGATCTACACAGAGCTTATTGCTCCAGAGAGGGTCGGGAAACCGGCCCTCTCTTTCTGTCTCGTGAGGGTGTATCTGCGCCGGAGAAAGTCATATACTTTGTTGCGACCCCCGTCTCCCGTGCTCGAGGACCTTCTCCTGGCGGGGGTCTCTGTGCCGGAGGAGGCAGGAGGAGAAGCGGCGGATGGGGTATCGGTTTATGCACACGCTCCGGGTGAGGTACTCGGAGATCGACGGCCAGAAGATCGTCTACAACGCCCATTATCTCACCTACCTGGACGTGGCTATAACCGAGTATTTCAGGGGGCTCGGGATAACCTTCACCGGCGCTTCCCCTGATTTCGACATAGCGCTGGTCCGGGCGATGCTGGAGTTCAAGCGGCCTGCGCGTCTGGACGATCTGCTCGACGTGCGGGTCGGTATAAAGTCCTTTGGGAGGTCCAGTTTCGTCGCCGGGTTCCAGATCGTCCACCATGGAGGGGAGGATCCCGTCCTGGAGGCGGAGGTGGTGTATGTCTCCTACTCGCAGGAGGAAGGCAGGGCCGTGCCGGTGCCGGGATGGGTGCGCAGCAGAATCGAGAGGTTCGAGAGGGAGGGCGTATTGCCGGAGCAGAAAGAAGCGGACGATATGTGATTCAATGATAAGAGTATGAGGGTAGGCGTATCCACGTTCGTCACCGATGAGGGTATAAAGCCCGATATCCTGGGTCTGCTGCTCGAAGAGCGCGGTTTCGACTCGTTGTTTGTCGCCGAGCACACCCACATACCGCTCAGCAGGAGGACGCCGTACCCTGGAGGGGGGGAGTTGCCGAGGAAGTACTATCGGACGCTCGACCCCTTCGTCACGCTCACTGCGGCCGCAGCGGCCACCCAGACTCTGATCGTGGGCACCGGGGTGTTGCTCCTGGCACAGCGCGACCCCATCACGACAGCAAAGGAGGTTGCGAGCCTCGACCATTTCTCCGACGGGCGCGTGATCTTCGGCGTCGGGGTCGGCTGGAACGAGGAGGAGATGGAGAACCACGGGACCAACCCCCGTACCAGGGGGCGGCTGGTCAACGAGCGCCTGCGGGCTATGATTGAGATCTGGACCCGGGATTCGGCCGAGTATCACGGGGAGTTCGTCGATTTCGACCCTATAGCCTCCTGGCCCAAGCCGGTCAGCAAGCCCTATCCACCGATCTACGTCGGCGGGGGACGGCGGGCCTTCGCGAGGGTGGCCGAATTCGGGGACGCCTGGCTCGCCAACGGGCTGCCGCCAGAGAGGCTCGCGCCGATGATGGAAGAGCTGCGAAGGGTGGCCGGCAGGGAGGTGCCCGTGACCGTTTTCGGAGCCTCGCGCGAGCGAGAGGTGCTAGAAGAGTACGAGCGGCTCGGCGTCGACCGGGTGTTGCTCGATCTGCCGACCCTACCCGAACCTGAGACCACCGAGCTGCTCGACGAGCTCTCAGGGCTCGTCGACGTTTTTCTGTAATCCGGGCCTCTCCTCCGAGGCTTCACCGGTGCTGCCGGGTATTACACTCTCTTCGTAGGGACCACTGGCGCGGCTGGAGCAAAGACTCTTTCAGAGGGAGATGTCTGGAGCTATGGATCTCAGGCTTTCGGTTTTGGATCTCTCACCGGTCGGCGTGGGGTACGGATCTTCTGAGGCTCTGCGCAACACTTTTGAGCTCGCCCGACTGGCTGACCGCCTCGGCTACGAGCGCTACTGGCTCGCCGAGCACCACAACCTCCCGAGCGTGGCCAGCTCCTCGCCGGAGGTGATGATAGGGCACGTCGCGGACAGGACCTCCCGCATCCGGGTTGGAGCGGGGGGTATCATGCTCCCCAACCACGCCCCGCTAAAGGTGGCCGAGACCTTCCGGGTGCTCGAGGCCCTGCACCCGGGCCGTATAGACCTCGGCATAGGCCGGGCTCCCGGCACCGACCCGGTGACCGCCGCCGCGCTCCGGCGCTCCACCGGTGCGGACGGGGCGGAGGACTTCCCCGAACGCTTCGCCGAACTCCTCGCCTTCGGCGGGGATGGCTTCCCCGAGGATCATCCTTTCGCGGCGGTGCGCGCCGTGCCCGACGACGTGGATCTTCCCCCAATCTGGCTGCTCGGCTCCAGCGGCTACTCCGCACGGGCCGCGGGAAAGATGGGGCTCGGCTACGCCTTCGCGGCGCACTTCAGCCCGGCCGATCCCGCCCCGCCGATGCTCGCCTACAGAGAGAGCTTCGAGCCCTCGGAGGAGTTCGAGCGTCCCTCGGCGATACTCGCCGTCTCCGTCGTCTGCGCCGAGAGCGAGGAGCGCGCCGCGGAGCTCGCCTCCTCGATGCAGCTCGCCTGGGTCAGGATGCGCAGCGGCCGGCCCGGGCCGCTTCCCACGCCGGAAGAGGCCCTGGCTCACGAGTACACGCCGGCGGAGAGGCGCCTCGTCGAGGCGTACCGCTCGATGCAGATCATCGGCACCCCGGAGAGGGTCAGGGAGAGGATGGAGGAGCTCGCGGAGCGCACCCGGGCCGACGAGCTCATGGTCACGACGATGGTCTACGACCACGCCGCGCGGCTGCACTCCTACGAGCTTCTCGCGGGGGTCTTCGGGCTCGCAGGAGCACCGGCCGGGGGGCGGGAGCGGACATGAGACAGATGGACCGGAGATACCCCGACCCTTCGGTGCTCGGTGGGGAGGTGGGGCTGTGGACCTCGATCCTCAACTATCTGCCCGCTTCCCGGGCGAGGGAGGCCGTGGCCGAGGCCGAGGAGCTCGGCTACGGGGCGCTCTGGTTCGGGGAGGCGACCGGACGGGAGGTCTTCACCACCGCCGCGATACTGCTCTCCGCCACCAGTCGGATTCAGATCGCCACCGGCATCGCCAACATCTTCGTCCGTGACGCGTGGGCGACGAACGCCGCGTCGAAGACGCTCGCCGAGGCGTATCCGGGACGGTTCGTCCTCGGGATCGGGGTGAGCCACCGGCCGCTCGTCGAGATGCGCGGTCACGACTACCGCTCGCCGCTCGCGACGATGCGCTCCTACCTGGAGGGCATGCGCCGGGCCCGATTCGACGCCGTAGGACCTGAACGGGAGGCCCCCGTGCTGCTCGCTGCGCTCGGCCCGAAGATGCTCGAGCTCTCCAGAGATCTCGCCGACGGAGCCCATCCTTATCTGGTAACCCCGCAGCATACCGCCTACGCCCGCGAGATCCTCGGGGAAGGGCCGCTCCTCGCCGTCGAGCAGGGGGTGGTCCTCACGGAGGACCGGACGGAGGCTCTGCGCCTCGCCCGCTCGCACCTAAACCGGTATCTCGGGCTTCCCAACTACCGCAACAGCTGGCTCCGCCAGGGCTTCACCGAAGAAGACCTCTCCGGGGAGGGCAGCGACCGCTTCGTGGAGGCGCTCGTCGCCTGGGGAGACGAGGGCAGAATAAGAGAGCGGGTGCACGAGCACCTCGACGCGGGAGCGGACCACGTCTGCGTGCAGGTGATAACCGACCGGCCCGAGGCCGGTCTCGGCAGGGAGTGGCGCGCCCTGGCCCCCGCGCTGCTGGCGTAGCGTCCACCGGTTGACAACTTCTCTCTTCGGGCGTATACCGGCGGGTTGTAAGAAGTGGTGCCAGAAGCGCCGAGCTCCCGGGTGGCACCGGGAGGCGGGGGACCCGATCAGGTGGGCTCAGGGCCCGCCGAGGGGTGAATCGCCCCGGAGCGGGGCGTAGGGCTTCTCTCTTTCGGCCCGAACCCGTCAGCTAACCCCGCAGGCGCCGAAGAAGGAGGAAGAGGAGTGACGGTCCAGCGTAGGTCGTTCCTCAGGCGCATGATGCTCGGGGAGGAGAGGCCTCACACCGAGCGGGAGGAGAAAGTCCTCAACTACGTCGTCCACCGGATAAACGACGGCGCCCCGCTGCACGAGATCGTGCGCGAGGACTACGTGGTGCGCAACTGCTCGCAGCGGGAGATAGACGACATCCTGCGTTGCCCCGAGCTGGTGCGGGCGAGCCGCAGCCGTCTCGAGCGAGCCTTCCTCTCGGGGGAGCTCGCCCCTTCGAGCCTCCGCCGGCGTTTGTAGCTTCGTCGGGGTCTTGAGCGCGGGTCGCCCGCGACGGTTCTCCCGCCGGATGGCCTGCTTTCGCCGGAGGTGATCCCCGGGCAGGGGGATCACCTCCGGCTTTCTTCGTCCTTTCGCCCTATTCTCAGAATTCTCTCAACCTCCGGACTTAATAGGAGGAAGTCCTCCCGCTGGAGGATCGGCGTGAAGAGGTGTCCCACCGGATGAGAGAGGCTGGCTTGGCATGGGATGTTGGCTGAGGATATGGCGAAGGGTGATCTCGCCGATCGGCGCGCTGTCCGCGCTGCTGCTCGTCCTGGCGGCCTGTTCCGGGGCGGGGAGGGTCACCGGCCAGACGTCCCCGGGGACGCTCGCACCTGGGGCACCGCCCGGACTGGAGAAGATAAAGCACGTGATCATCATCATGCAGGAGAACCGTTCCTTCGACAACTACTTCGGCACCTACCCCGGCGCCGACGGCATCCCGATGAAGAACGGGCACCCGGCGGTCTGCATCCCGGACCCGCGCCTGGGACACTGCATCCGACCCTTCCACGACCGCAAGAACCGTGACCTGGGCGGGCCTCACACCGCGACGGACGCCCGAAAGGACATAAACGGCGGCAGGATGAACGGCTTCATCCGTCAGCAGCTCGCCGGGGAGAGCCGGCTGTGCAAGAAGAGCCCGCTGAACCCCCACTGCTCCCACGTAACCCACGACAACCCTCCAGACGTCGTCGGCTACCACACGGCGCGGGAGATCCCGAACTACTGGGCCTACGCCCGCAACTTCGTCCTGCAGGACCACATGTTCGAGTCGAACGCTTCCTGGAGCCTTCCGGCACACCTGTATACGGTCTCGGCGTGGTCCGCGGTGTGCAAGAACGAAAACCCCATGAGCTGCCGCAGCGCCCTGCAGCGCCCGGATGAGCCGCTGGACTTTGCAAAGCGTTTCCCCCGCGCCGTGCCCCCGGTTCAGAAGCATGGAGGCCATCTCAGGCCCCCTGACTACGCCTGGACCGACATAACCTACCTGCTGCACAAATACCACGTGAGCTGGCGCTACTACGTGGCCAGGGGCGCAGAACCCGACTGCCCCGACGGGCAGATGTTCTGCCACAGGACCATGCAGAGCCCGAAGACCCCCGGCATCTGGAACCCGCTGCCGCATTTCGAGACGGTCAGACAGGACCATCAGCTCGGGAACATCCAGAGCACCAGGGCCTACTTCAGGGCTGCGAGGGAGGGGCGTCTCCCGCAGGTGAGCTGGCTCGTCCCGAGCGGCAAGAACAGCGAGCATCCCCCGGCGCTCATAAGCAACGGGCAGGCCTACGTCACCCGGGTGATCAACGCGGCGATGAGGAGCCCGGACTGGAAGAGCACGGCGATCTTCCTCACCTGGGACGACTGGGGAGGCTTCTACGACAACGTCGTGCCCCCCAAGGTGGATAAGATGGGCTACGGCCTGAGGGTACCGGGGCTCGTCATAAGCCCCTACGCGAAGCGCGGATACATAGACCACCAGACGCTCTCGTTCGACGCCTATCTGAAGTTCATCGAAGACCGTTTCCTGGGCGGGCAGCGGCTCAACCCCAAAACCGACGGGCGACCGGACCCGCGTCCGGACGTGAGAGAGGCATTGCCGCAGCTCGGCAACCTGATCCGTGACTTCAATTTCAACCAGAGGCCGCGTCCACCCCTTATCCTCTGCCCGCACCCGAAGACCGATCTCGTGAGCCCGCGTCCGAGGTGGAGCCGGAGTTGAAGAAGCGTCTGCAGAGGCTTGCCTCTGGCGGGGCCGGCTTCGTCGGGCTCGTGTTCCTGGCGAGCCGGGCGCTGTATTTCGCCTCCGGGGAGATCTTCGCCAGGCTCCTCCGGCCGAGCCCCGGCCCTGCAGATACCCGTCCTGCGCACCATCTGGTGCACAACATCTGGGCGAGGTGGGACGGGATCTGGTACTCTTACATCGCGGCGCACGGCTACGAGCGTCATGTCCCACCGGAGGCTGCCTTCTTCCCGTTGCCCTCACTTCTGGCGCAGGTGGCGGTGCACATCTCCGGTGCCCGACCGGCTCTCGAGAACCTGAGCGTTGCGCTCACGGTGATTTCACTGGCGGCCACCCTCTTCGGCTTCTACTGCCTGTACCGCATCGCAGAGGATGGTTGGGGGGAGGGGGTTGCGCGGAGGTCCGTGCTGGCCCTGGCTTTCTTCCCGACGAGCTTTTTCTTCAACGCCGCCTACTCGGAGGGGCTGTTCCTAGCCCTCTCGGCTGGAGCCCTCTGGGCGGTGCGCCTGCGGCGAAACCTGCTCCTGGGGTGCATTCTCGCCGCACTCGCCTCGGCGACCCGTGAGGCCGGGCTCTTCCTGCTCATCCCGCTTCTGGGGTGCTGGATGGGGGGACGCGGGTGGTACGGACTGCGCCGTCTGCCCTATCTGGCGCTCGTACCATCCGGTACGGCGGCCTACATGCTCTACCTCTGGCGCCGCTACGGCGATCCACTGGAGTTCGAGGTGGCAGAGAAAACCCACTGGCACAGAAAGTTCTCCGGTCCCTACGCCTCCTTCCGGGACGCACTCATGCGGGCGATCAGGGGTTGGCGCTGGGTGGTGCACCCGGAGAGCCTGCTCTATGGTCGCGGCTCCCTGCTGCACTCGTTCCTCGCCGCCAACACCTTCTACTTCGGATTTCTCGTTCTGACGGTCGTCCTGCTGGCCGCCGGGATTCTGGTGCTGCCCTGGGACCTCCTGCTCTACAGTGTTTGCCTGACGCTGCTGCCGGCGCTGGATGGCGCCGCCGGGATGCCCCTGATGAGCTTCTCGAGGTTCCTGCTCGCGCCCTTCCCGCTGTTCATCGTGGTCGGAGCCCTGCTGCGCAGCAGGGCTGCGCTGTTCGTCTGGCTCTGCGCCAGCGCAGCCCTCTCGCTCTTTTTCTGCGCCCTCTTCGTGAGCTGGCGGTGGGTGGCCTGAGGTGCTTCAGCTCCGCTGCCGGGACAGCAGCCAGCGGGAGAGCAGATAACCCGCGATGACGACCAGCGCCGCCGCGACGCCATAGGTCAGGTAGTGCATGTACACGTCGATCTCCTGCCAGTGGTTGCGGAGTGCGTACCCGGCGTAGGTGAGACCGGCCACCCACGGCACGCATCCCAAAAACGTGTAAGCGCTGAACCTTGCCAGGCTCATCCTCGCGGCTCCGGCCGGGTAGGAGACGAAGCCCCTGACCAGTGGGAGCATGCGGCAGATGCATACCGTCGCCGGTCCCCGACGCTCGAACCAGCCCTCGGCACGGCTGAGATCCTTCTTCCTTATGCCCACGAACCTCCCGTAACGGAGCACGAGTGCCCTGCCGCCTTTCAGCCCGATGTAATAGGAGGCCCAGGCCCCGACCATGTTGCCCGCCACGCCGGCGGCCACGGCCCAGAAGAACCCCATCCTCCCCGAAGCCGCGAGAAAACCCGCAAAAGGCTGGATTATCTCCGACGGCAGCGGCGCCCCCATGCTCTCGAAGATCATGAGCACGAACGTCGCAACCGGCCCGTAGACCCCGACCGCTGAGAGCGCCTGCTTCGTGAGCGAACCCACCAGAAGGAACGCGAAGGCAACCCCGATCAACACAACCCCCTACCCGAGCCTCCCGACATTGCCCGGTCCGCGCGCACCGAAAATCCTCTCCTCAAGCTCTTCTCTCCCGTACTCTCTTCCGAAAACCCCGGATGAAGGGGCGTCGAACCTCTACAGCTTTACACGTATACCTGAGAGCAGGGTAAGAACAAGCCTCACACACCCCCAGCGCAGAATCTTTAACCAAAGATTTACCTGAATGCCGATGCAGGTACTTGACCCCTCCCCATGGACATTGTAATGTCTTATTTGTCAATATATAAAGTAGAAAAAATATGGAACAGGAGGTATTGTGGCTGATGCTGTAGAGCGTACGCCGCTGGCGCGGGATGTAGGGCGGAAGGTCTCGTTCAGAGACTACTTCATGGTCTCTCTGGCTGCGGGTCTGGGGTACGGCTTTGATGCGTATGCGGTGAACATTTACGGGATCGTGCTCCCCGTGATCGCCGCTGGTTTGGGGGCGAGCGCGGGGTTGATGGGGCTCATCGGCTCGATACAGCTGCTTGGCTACACGATAGGGACGATAGGGTTCGGGATCGCGGCGGACCGGTTCGGGCGCAAGGATACCCTGGGGGCTTCGATACTGCTCTACGGGGCGACGACCACGCTCGGGGGGTTGGTGCACAGCGTTCCATTTTTCGCGGCGATGCGCTTTTTGACGGGTGTGGGTGGTGCCGGGGAGCTTGCGGTGGGAGCGCCGTACACCGCGGAGATGTGGCCGGCGAGATTCCGTGCGATAGGGGTTGGTGGGATAGTGTTCTCGCTGTTCTCTCTCGGCTATATCCTGGCCGGACTGGCGGCGCTCTACATCGTGCCGCGTTACGGATGGGAGTGGACCTTCATCATAGCCATAATTCCGGCGGTGGCGGTGTTTCTGATGCGGTTGCTGATCCGCGAGTCCATACGCTACGTGGTCGAGCGTACCGGGAGCGGTAGTCCCGGCAGGAACCAGGGACGGGTCTGGAGCATCCTGGGAGTGAAGAAGAGGATCGGTATCGGCTGGCTCCTATACGTTGCCAACGCGGTCGGATACTGGAGTCTCTCGCTCTTCCTGACCACATTCATGACCAAAAAGTTCGGTCTTTCGCCGGAGAACGCGATAAAGTATGCCGTCGCCTTCTACACGCTGCAGTTCTTCTTCTCCTACCTGGGGACCGGTCTTTCCGAACTTATCGGTCGCCGTCCCTCCGGCGTACTCGGGGCCTGCATCATGATCGGCGCCACCATCGCCGCGGCGACCGCCGGTTCCATAACCACCTTCGCCGTTTTCGGGGGGATCATGATAGCGATGCTCGGATGGCTGTGGGGGCTCGGAGACACCTACATAGCGGAACTCTTCCCCACCAGGGTGAGAGGAACCTGCTTCGGGATCTCTGTCGGCGGCGGTAGGATCGCCTCGGTCTTCGCCCCGACGCTCGTCGGGGTCGGTATAGATCACTTCGGCCCCACCATCCCGTTCCTCGCCACCGCCGCACTCTGGGTGTTGACCTTCGTCGGTTACCTTCTCGGTCCCGAAACGAGCGGAAAGGAACTGGAGGAGATAGCAGACGGGATGAACGCCACGACCTGACCCGTAGGTACGGGCCGGAGACACTCCGGATATCCGATAAGTTTAATCGGGTTATGTTCTACAATGAAATGTGCACGGCTCATGGAGAATCAGGAAAGGAGGCATTTGAGGAAGATGGCCGAGGTGGAGAAGGAGATACGCGAGAAGGGCTACGCCCATCCGGAGAAGCTGGTCAGCACCCAGTGGGTGGCAGATCACCTCTCCGATACCGAAAACGTGCGC
>NZ_JAQKGV010000026.1 GCF_028617075.1 Rubrobacter calidifluminis
CCCACCCTCCCGGATCAAACCCTCCGCACAGAGGCTGCCGGTGATCTCCATGATCGCAGCAGCACTCAAGCCCGTCCTTCTCGCCAGCTCAGCCCGCGAGATCGGCCCCCTCGTCCTGATCAGCTCAAGAACAACCGCCCGGTTGTGCCGCCTCACATCCCCAGACGCCCTGCCCGTCGGTTTCCCCGCCGTTTGGATCCCTTCTCCTTCCCTTAATTACTTAAAACACTATATTAAGTAACTGGATAAAATGTATCATGACCCGCTCTTTAGTGCAAGTATCGCCCGAATTTGCCTTAACTTTCTTAGATATGGTATTTAAGGCGGAGTTTGAGCCTTTGGCTGGTGCGAAAATTTTTGATTGACAGTCAGTCAGTATGAGGTTATGCTACTCGGGTAGTCCCTTAGAGAAGGAGGGGAGAGGTGGCCAGATACTCTTCTGCGCGGGAGTACTTCGAGCGGATGCGAGACGAGATCACCGAGGAGCAGGTGAGGCAGCTCGCTGGCGTCTACGAGTTCGACATCAGGGACGCGGGCAGGTTCCGTGTGCGGTTCAACGAGGACGGGACGCTCGAGGTTCTGGACGAGAACGACGAGACGAAGCCCGAGTGCACCCTGATGGCGAACGAGAAGGACTGGCTCTCGATAGTCTCCGGTGAGACGAAGCCGATGAGCGCCTTCATGCGGGGCAAGCTCAAGGTGAAGGGGAGTACCGGGAAGGCGATGAAGCTGCAGAAGGTGCTCCTTTAGGCGCGTCTTCTTCTGCGCGGGCCGCCCCGCTTTTTCTGCGGGGCGGCCTCTTTGTCAGGCGTAGATCTTCTGGACGAGATCCTCGTTCTTGGAGAGTATGTTTCTGCGCTTGAGCTTGAGGCTAGGGGTGAGCTCTCCGCTCTCTTCGGTCCACTCGTGCGGCACGAGCTCGAATTTCTTCGGTCGCTCGTGCTCCTGGAAGTCGCGGCAGGCTTCTTTGATCTCGGAGGCGATCAGGTCCCTCACGCGCCGGTCGGAACAGAGCTTCTCATCCGGGAGGTCTTCACCGAGCGTCCTGCGGAGGGCGTCGAAGTCCGGGACGAGGAGGGCGGAGACGAACTTCTTCCCCTCGCCGACGAGCATCGCCTGGGAGATGTGGGCGGTGTTGGCGAGGGCGGTTTCTATCGGCTGGGGGGCGACGTTCTTGCCGGTGTCGAGGACCATGATGTCCTTGGCACGGTCGGTTATCTTCAGCCTTCCGCCCTCGTCGAACTCTCCGACGTCTCCGGTGTGGAACCAGCCGTCCTCGAAGGCGGCCTCGTTCTCGTCCGGGAGGTTATGGTAACCGCGGGTGACGCTGGGGCCCCGCACTAGGATCTCCCCGTCCTCCGCCAGACGCACCTCGACGTTGGGCAGCGGCGGTCCGACGGTGCCGAACTTCAGCTCCTCGAAGCGGTTCACGGCGATGACCGGGGAGGTCTCGGTGAGGCCGTAGCCCTCGGCGACCGGGATGCCTGCTCCGTAGAAGAACTCACCGAGCCAGGGCTCCAGGCGCGCGCCGCCGCTGACGCAGAACTTTATCCTCTCGCCGAGTCCCTGGCGCACCTTGCGGTAGACGAGCAGATCGTAGAGGCGGAACATCGCCTGCTCCCTGAGGCCCATCGGACGTTCTCCGGCGTCGGCGAGATACCTGTTCCGGGCGGTGCGTACGGCGCTCTCGAAGATCCTGGCCCGCACCGGGTTCGCGGTGCCCTGGGCGCGTATGACGCCGAAGATGCGCTCGAAGACCCGGGGGACGGCGAGCAGGACGGTGGGTCTGACCTCCTGCAGGTTCTGCTGCACCCTGTCCACCGACTCGGCGATGTAGTTGGTCCCGCCTCCGACGAGGTTCAGAAACTGGCTGCAGGTCCTCTCGAGCACGTGCGAGAGGGGGAGGATCGAGAGCCCCACGTCGTCGTCCGAGATCGGGACGACCTCTATTATCGCCTCGAGGTTGGAGAGGATGTTGCCGTGGGTCAGGATTGCCCCCTTCTGCCTGCCGGATGTCCCGGAGGTGTAGATGATGGTCGCCATCTGATCCCGCCCGAGACCGCGCCAGGCCTCCTCCCACCCGGCATACTTCTCCCGCCTCCCACGCTCCTCGACCTCGGAGAATCGCAGCGTACCCTTCCCGGCCGCACCCTCGTCCAGGACTATCGTGTGAGCCACCTCGACCCCGGAACCCCGCACCGCCTCAAGCTGCTCCTCGCCTTCCACGATGACGATGCGTGCCCCACAGTCTCGCAGTATGTGTTCCACCTGCCTGGGGCCCAGCGTGGGGAAGATCGGCACCGTTGCGGCCCCGAGGCTCATGATCGCGAGGTCCGCTACCGTCCAGCCCACCCGGTTGGTCGACATGATCGCAACCCGTGCCCCCTCCCGAACCCCGAGCCCCCGCAGACCCGCCGCGAAATCCTCCACCCTCCGGTAGAGCTCCCGGAACGAGCACTCCCTCCACCGGCCGCCATCCTTCTCGGCGAGGGCCGTCTTGTCCCCTTTCTCCTCGACCGTGAGCCAGAATGCCTCCAGGAGGCTGTGAGACTCCTTTACCCTCTGCACCACATCTCTCGCGCGTTCCTCGTCACGCCGGATGCTCAGCAAGGCTCATCACCCCCGCTCTCTTCCCCCAGCTGTCGGGATACGATTTCAAATTCTCAATATAGCATCAGATGATAATCAAGCAAGCCATCTGCTTGACACCAACCAACCATACCCATACACTTTATGACTGATCATCAGTCAATTGCAAGCTCTATGCGGGAAGGGAGACTGATGTCTGGGTTGGGAGGTGGGGTGATGTCGAGATCGCCGGTGATCGTCGCGGGTTTGGGAGTGGCGGCTTCGCTCTATGCCGGGCGGCGGTGGCTCGGGCTGGTGGACATACCGGCTGGGGAACTGGAGGGCAGGTATGGGGGGGAGGGGTCCCGCTTCGCGCTGGTTCGAGGGACGAGGGTTCACTACCGGGACGAGGGGAGGAGGGACGGGCCGGCGCTTCTGATGTTGCACGGGGTATTCTCGTCGCTGCATACCTGGGAGGGGTGGGTGGAGCGGTTGCGGGACAGGTACCGGCTGGTGCGGCTCGACCTGCCAGGGTTCGGGCTGACGGGGCCGGTGGACGACCTGGTGGGGATGGTGAGGGATCTGGCGGGTGTGCTGGACGAGTTCGCCGACGGGGTCGGGCTCGGGAGGTTCAACTTGGCGGGGAACTCGCTCGGGGGGTACTTCGCCTGGAGGTACGCCCTCGCGCGTCCGGAGAGGGTGGAGCGGATGATCCTCGTGGACTCCGCCGGGTATCCTTTCGGGTTGCCGCCGGTGCTCAGGCTGGCGTCGACGCCGGGGGTGGGAAGTGTTTTCAGGTTCTTCACGCCGCGGGTGATGGTGGCGATGAGCCTGCGCGAGGTCTATGGGGATGCCGGCAGGATCCGGCCCGGCACCCTCAGGCGTTATCACGAGCTGATGCTCCGTCCCGGCAACCGCCGCACGCTGCTTCTGGCTGGGCGCGAGATGGAGCGGCAGTTCAGGTGGTACAGCGGGGAGATCCGACGCGTTTCGACCCCTACGCTCGTGATGTGGGGGGAGGAGGACCGCTGGATCCCTCCCGACCACGCCCGCAGGTTCGCGCGCGACCTGCAGGACGCCCGGTTAATCACCTATCCGGGCGTCGGACACGTGCCGATGGAGGAGATCCCGGAGCGTACCGCCGACGACGCCGACGCGTTCCTCTCGGGGGGTGCCGCGTGAGGGGTGGACGGGGAGGCTCTCTGAGCGGGAAGAGGGTTCTCATCACCGGGGCTTCCGGTGGCCTCGGGCGGACCGTCGTGGCGTTCTTGAGGGGGCGCGGGGCCCGCGTGGTCGGGTTGGACCTGAGGGGTGGGGAGGATATCGTTCGGGCGGATGTGACGGACCGGAAGGAGGTCGAGGGGGCCGTGGAGGAGGCCGTCGGCAGGCTCGGCGGGCTCGATGTCCTGATCAACAACGCAGGTATCGGCCGGGCCCAGGATGCGGGAGATTTCCCAGGTCGGGAGGCCCGCAGGACGCTCGAGGTCAACCTGTTCGGGGCGTGGAACGTCACGGCGGCCGCGCTTCCCCGCCTGCTGGAAACCGGCGGGCACGTCGTCAACGTCGCGAGCGGGCTCGCGCTCGCCAGCGTCCCGTTCGCCGCGCCTTACGCCGCGAGCAAGCGGGCGCTGGCCGCTTACTCTGACGCGCTGCGCCTGGAGTATGCGGGGAGTATAACGGTGAGCACCGTGTACCCGATGTACATGAAGACGCCGATACACGAGGTCGTCGAGAGCCAGAACGCCTCGCTCGAGGGGCTCGTGCGCGAGGAGCCCGTGGAGAGAGGTGCCCGGGCCGTCATCGTCGCCTGCGAGGGTCGCCGGCGCGACGTCTACACCGGGGGGCGGGCGTCTCTGGAGCTCGCCGCTGCCCGGCATCTGCCGTGGCTCGTGGACTCCTACGTGAGCCGGAGGGTGGCCGGGCTCGCTTCCAGGCGTGACCTGCCGACGTTCGTTCGCCGGATTGCGGGCAGACGTCTGCCGCCAGGGAAGCTCTCGCCGCTGCACGCGTTCCGGGGGAAGTGATCCGGGAGAGGAGGAGGTTTTGACCAGGATATCAGGGAAGACGGCGCTCGTCACTGGTGGAGCCAGCGGGATGGGCCGGCTCATGGCCATGAAGCTCGCCCGACGCGGAGCGCGGGTCGTCATCTACGACCTCGACGAGGCTGCGATAGAGGAGGCCGTACGGGAGGCCGGGGCGTACAACGGGGGCCGGGCCTACGGTTACATCTGCGACGTCTCGGATCGGGAGATGGTCTACGAGGTCGCTGACAGGGTGCGCCGGGAGGTCGGGGACGTCGAGATCCTGATAAACAACGCAGGCGTCGTCACCGGCAAGACGCTCATGGAGGCGCCCGACGAGCAGATAGAGCGGGTCTTCAAGGTCAACACGCTCGCGCTCTACTGGGTGACAAAATCTTTCCTCGGACCCATGATGGAGAAGAACGAGGGGCACATCGTCACGATCGCCTCCGCCGCCGGGATAATCGGGGTGAGCAAGCAGACCGACTATTCGGCGAGCAAGCATGCGGCGGTCGGTTTCACGGAGTCGCTCAGGGTGGAGCTCAAGCGCTACGGGTACCGGGGGGTAAGGACGACGATCGTCAGCCCCTACTACGTGGACACCGGGATGTTCCGCGGGGTGAAGACCCGCTTCCCGAGGGTGCTCCCCATCCTCGATCCCGATCGGGTCGCGGAGAAGGTGATGCGCATGATCGAGAGGAACCGCCAGGAGATAAAGATGCCGCTCATCGTGACCACGGTCCCGGCGCTGCACGTGCTGCCGGCGAACCTGCTCGATCGGATAATGGACTTCTTCGGCGTAAACCACTCGATGGACGAGTTCGTCGGGCGCGAGGGGGAGCCGGAGAGGCACGTCCCCGTGAAGGAGCGGGCATGAGAACCGGAGAACGCCTCATCGCCTCCGACGGCGACCTCCAGCACGCCTCCGGGACCCGTTCGCTCATGGCCTCCACCGGGAGGCTCGCCCCCGACGACTTCCTTGACCTCGCGCGGGAGGCGACCGCGAGCGGGGAACCGCTCGACGTGGAGTGCCCGTTCACCGGGGAGGTGTTCGCCCGCGTGTCCCGATCGACCCCGGAGGACGTCAGGGAGGCCTTCCGGCGGGCGCGACGGGCGCAGCCGGGTTGGGCGGCGCTCTCCTTCCGGGAGCGCGGGGAGGTGTTCCTGCGCTTCCACGACAGGCTGCTCGAGCGACGCGAGGAGCTCCTCGACCTGGTGCAGCTCGAGGCCGGGAAGGCCCGCCTGCACGTCTTCGAGGAGCTTCTGGATGCGGCGATAGTCGCCCGCTACTACGCCCACACCGCCGGACGCCACCTGAAGAGCCGCCGCCGGCAGGGAGCGATCCCCCTCCTCACGTCCACGGTGCAACACCGCCATCCGGTCGGTGCGGTCGGCTTCATCGTGCCGTGGAACTACCCGCTCACCCTGGCGATCACCGACGCGATCCCGGCGATGATGGCCGGAAACGCCGCCGTTATAAAACCCGACCACAAGACGCCCCTCACCGCGCTCTGGCTCGCCCGGCTCCTGCGCGGGTGCGGCCTGCCTCGTGACCTCATACAGATCGTCCCCGGCGAGGGCGGGACGGTCGGTGAGAGGCTCGTGGAGGAGGCGGACTTCGTCATGTTCACCGGCAGCACCGAGACCGGCCGCCGGGTCGCCGCGAAGGCCGCCGGGCGGCTGGTCGGCTCCTCGATGGAGCTCGGCGGCAAGAACCCCATGATCGTCTTCGAGGACGCCGACCTGGACCGCACGGTGGAGGGCGCGATCCGGGCCTGCTTCGCAAGCGCCGGACAGCTGTGCATCTCTGCAGAGCGGCTCTACGTGCACGCCGCGGTCTACGATCGGTTCCTCCCCCGCTTCGTGGACCGCACGCGGAACCTGCGCCTGGGCGCAGGCCTCGACTACTCCTCCGAGATGGGCTCCCTCGTCTCCGCCGCCCAACTCGAGCGGGTCCGCTCCCACGTCGAGGAGGCCGTGGAGGGCGGCGCGCGCGTCCTCGCCGGGGGACGCCCCCGGCCGGACCTCGGACCGTACTTCTACGAGCCGACGATCCTCACCGGCGTCAGAGAGGGGATGTCCCCTTTCTCCGAAGAGACCTTCGGCCCGGTGGTCTCCGTCTACCGTTTCCATACGCCGGAGGAGGCGGTCTCACTCGCCAACGCCACCCGCTACGGCCTGAACGCGAGCCTCTGGACCCGCAGCACCCGCTGGGCCGAGCGGGAGATCGCCCCGCGCATCCAGGCCGGCACCGTGAACATAAACGAAGCCTACGCCGCCTCCTGGGCCTCGACCGACTCCCCGATGGGCGGCTTCAAAGACTCCGGCCTCGGTCGCCGCCACGGAGAGGAGGGAATAACCAAGTACACCGAATCCCAGACCGTCACCACCCAGCGCCTCATCCCCCTCGTCGCCCCCTTCGCCGGGATCGAAGGCGGAGCCTACGAGCGCCTGATGGTCTTTTCCATACGCCTCCTGCGCCACCTCCCGGGGATCAAATAGGGGCAGGCGGCTTGACTTGTCCGCCTCAGCCCGTAAAATCTTCCTCAGGTAATGACTGAGTGTCAGTCAGGAGAGGTGGGATTGCGAGTGGGGCTCGAAGAGCGGGTCGGGGTGGTGATAGCGGGGAGTGGGTTCGCCGGGATCGGGATGGCGATCCGGCTGAGGCGGGAGGGGATCGAGGACTTCGTGGTGCTCGAGCGTGCGGGGGATGTGGGGGGGACGTGGCGGGACAACACCTATCCCGGGGCGGCTTGTGACGTACCCTCGCACCTGTATTCTTTTTCGTTCGCGCCGAACCCTGACTGGGAGCACAACTTCTCGCGGCAGCGGGAGATCCGGGAATATCTGCGGAGGTGTACGCGGGAGTTTGGGATCATGACCCACCTGCGCTTCGGGGTGGAGGTGCTGGAGGCACGCTGGGACGAGGAGCTCGCGGAGTGGGAGATCGAGACGAACCGCGGGGTGATACGGGCGCGGGTGTTCGTGAGCGCGATGGGGGCGCTGAGCGAGCCGAAGATCCCCGGGATTCCCGGGCTCGAGGGGTTTCCGGGGAGGGTGTTCCACTCGGCGCGGTGGGATCACGGCTACGAGCTGCGCGGCAGGAGGGTCGCGGTCGTGGGCACCGGGGCTTCTGCGGTGCAGTTCGTCCCGGAGATACAGCCGGAGGTTGAGAGACTCTACCTCTTCCAGCGGACGCCCCCGTGGGTCATCCCGCGCAGGGACAGGCGATACAGAGACTTCGAGCGGAGGCTCTTCCGTCTCGTGCCGGGGTATCAGCGGGCGCTCCGGGGGCTCATCTACTGGGGGCGGGAACTCTACGTCCTCGGGTTCGTCTACGACCGCAGGATCATGAAGGGCCTCGAGTTGCTGGCCGGGCGACATCTCGAGCGGCAGGTGAAGGACCCGGTATTGCGGCGCAAGCTAACGCCGGACTACACGATAGGGTGCAAGAGGATCCTGCTCTCCAACGACTACTATCCCGCGCTCTGCCGGCCGAACGTCGAGGTGATCTGCTCGGGGCTCTCCCGGGTGCGGGGGAGCGAGGTCGTCGCGTCCGACGGTACGGCGCGGGGTGTGGACGCCATCATCTTCGCCACCGGCTTCCACGTGACCGACATGCCGGCCGCGGGGTTCATCCGGGGCCGGGGTGGGACGACGCTCGCCGAGAGCTGGGAGGGCGGGATGCAGGCCTACCGGGGGACGACCGTCGCCGGGTTCCCCAACTTCTTTCTGCTGCTCGGACCCAACACCGGGCTCGGGCACAACTCGCAGGTTTTCATGATCGAGGTGCAGATAGAGCACGCGGTGGACTGCATCCGGCACCTGCGACGCTCCGGGGCCGCGACCGTGGAGGTGCGTCCCGAGGCGCAGCGGGCGTACAACGAGCGGGTGCAGCAGGCATTCCGGGGCACCGTGTGGACCGAGGGCGGGTGCAGGAGCTGGTACCTGGACGAGCATGGTCGCAACACCACGCTGTGGCCCGGCTTCACCTGGCGTTTCTGGCTGCGCTCGCGCCGGATGGACCCCGCGGATTACCTGCTGGGAGAGAGGGAGAGGCTCGTAAGGGCGTAAGGAAAAGAAAGGAGAAAGATGACCGCCGACATAGGAAAAGCGCTCGGGACCGACTACTACAAGGTCGAAGAGTGGATGAGCGAGGAAGACCGCAGGATCCGGGACAGGGTCAGGGACTTCTGCGACCGGGAGGTCATCCCGGTGATGGGCAGATACTGGAACAGGGAGGAGTTTCCCTTCGAGCTCGTGCCCAGGCTGGCGGAGCTGAACATCGCCGGGCACGTCATACCCAAAGAGTACGGCTGTCCCGAGATGAGCAACCTGGCCGCGGGTCTCGTCATGATGGAGCTCTCGCGCGGGGACGGATCCCTGAGCACCTTCTTCGGGGTGCACTCCGGGCTCGCGATGACCTCCATCGCCCTCTGCGGGAGCGAGGAGCAGCGGCAGAGGTGGCTGCCGCAGATGGCGCGGCTCGAGAAGATCGGGGCGTTCGCCCTCACCGAGCCCGACCATGGATCGGACGTGGTCATGCTCGAGACCACCGCCGAGAAGGACGGCGATGGGTGGGTCCTGAACGGCAGCAAGCGCTGGATCGGCAACGCCACCTTCGCCGACGTCGTCGTGGTGTGGGCGCGCGACATGGAGGACGGCGAGATCAAAGGCTTCCTGGTGGAGAAGGGCACCGAGGGCTTCGAGACGGAGCGGATCGAGGGCAAGATCGGCAACCGCTCCTCCTGGCAGGCGAACATCACCCTGGAGAACGTCCGGGTGCCCGAGGAGAACCGGCTGGAGAACGCCAATTCCTTCGCCGACACCTCCACCGTGCTCACCAACACCCGCTACGGGGTCGCCTGGCAGGCGCTCGGGCATGCCCTCGCCTGCTACGAGGCCGCGGTGAGCTACGTCAAGGAGCGTGAGATCTTCGGGATGCCCGAGGCGACCTTCCAGCTCACCCAGTACCGCCTGGCGGGGATGCTCGCGGACCTCACCCAGATGCAGCTCGTCTGCTTCCGGCTCGCCCAGCTCATGGACCAGGGGGAGCTCACCCACGGCCGGGCCTCGCTCGCCAAGCTCATCACCGCCAGGAAGGGGCGTCAGATCTGCGCGGAGGCCCGCGATCTTCTCGGGGGCAACGGCGTCCTCGTCGATTACCTCGTCGGAAAGCACCTGGCGGACATGGAGATCATCTACACCTACGAGGGGACAGACGCCGTACAGTCTCTGATCGTGGGACGCTCCATCACCGGCGAGCAGGCGTTCGTCCCCGCCGGCTGAGCCACGGAGGAGAAGAGCCGATATGGCAGAGCAGCGCAACGTCGTTCTGGTCGACGGTGCGAGGACCCCATTCATGCGGTCCGGCACCGCCTACCTGAGCCAGACATCCTACGACCTCGCCCGCACCGTGCTCCGGGGGCTCCTGGAGCGTACCGCGATCCCGCCGGGGGACGTGGGCTACGTGGTGATGGGCACCGTCATCCAGAACATCCGCACCTCGAACGTCGCACGCGACGCGTCTCTCGCGGCCGGGATCCCGAACTCAGTCCCGGCGCACACCGTCACGATGGCCTGCATCTCCTCCAACCAGGCCATAACGAGCGCGCTCGAGACGATCCAGGCCGGCAAGGCCGCCGCCGCGATCGCCGGTGGGGTGGAGGTCATGTCCGACACCCCGCCCCAGTTCGAGAAGAAGGTACGCGAGCGGCTCTTCGAGGCGCAGGGCTTCAAATCCCCGCTGGAGTTCCGGAAGCTGCTCGCGGGGATGAGCCCGAGCGACTTCCTCCCCCGCGCCCCCACCATCTCCGAGTACTCCACCGGGGAGCTGATGGGCGAGAGCGCCGACAGGCTCGCCGCCGCCTTCGGGGTCGGCCGAAGGGAGCAGGACGAGTACGCACTGCGCACCCACACCCTGGCGGCCAAGGCCACCGACAGCGGACGGCTCTCGGAGGAGATACTGCCGACCGCCGTCCCGCCGGACTTCGAGCTCCTCACCGAGGACAACACCATCCGCCGGGACACCAGCCTGGAGAAACTCGCGAAGCTCCCCCCAGCCTTCGTGAAGCCCTTCGGCACCGTGACGGCGGGCAACTCCTCGCCGCTCACCGACGGTGCCTCTGCGGTGCTCCTGATGGAGGAGGAGGCCGCGCGCGCCTCCGGCTACGAGCCGAAGGCGCGCCTTTTGGACTATCTGTACGTGGCGCAGGATCCGGGGGAGGAGCTCCTTCTCGGCCCGGCCTACGCCGTCCCGCGGCTGCTCGAGCGCAACGGGCTCTCGCTCTCGGACATAGACGTCATCGAGATCCACGAGGCCTTCGCCGGGCAGGTGCTCGCGGTGTTGAAGGCGCTGGGTTCCGCGCAGTTCGCCTGTGAGAGGCTCGGGCGCAGCCGACCAGTCGGGGAGGTGGAGATGGAGAAGGTCAACGCCTGGGGCGGCTCGGTCTCCCTCGGGCACCCCTTCGGGGCCACGGGGGCGCGGCTCGTGACCACCGCCGCCCACCGCCTCGAGGATGAGGATGGGACCCTTGCCATCGTCACCGCCTGCGCGGCGGGTGGGCTGGGTCACGCCATGCTGATCGAACGCACCGGGGAGGAGTGAAAGGTGGGTTACCTCGACGTCTACACCGAGGACGGGATCGCGCTCGTCTATCTGGACCAGCTCGACAGCAAGGTGAACACGCTCACCACCGATGCCTTAGGCGAGTTCGAGTCCACCCTCGACGAGCTCGAGCGCGACGACGACATCCTGGGGGCCGTCCTGATCAGCGCGAAGAAGGACTCCTTCGTCGTGGGGGCGGACATAAAGGAGTTCTCCGAACTCGAGAGCCCCGAGGAGGTCAAAGGGATCATACGCAAGGGACACGAACTGCTCGGGAGGCTCGAATCCTCCCCGAAGCCCGTCGTCGCCGCCGTCCACGGCCCGGCGCTCGGCGGAGGGCTCGAGCTCGCCCTCGCCTGCCACTACCGCATCGCCACCGACCACCCGGCGACGAAGTTCGGCTTCCCGGAGGTGATGCTCGGGCTGCTGCCCGCCCTCGGCGGGACCCAGCGCTTCACCCGGCTCGTCGGGGTGCAGAAGGCGCTGGAGGTCATAACCACCGGCAGGAACGTCTATCCCTCCCAGGCGAAGAAGATGGGGCTCGTGGACGCCCTGATCCACCCGGAGGGCCTCCTCGAGGCGGCCAAGCGCGCCGCCCGCGGCCTCGCCGGGGGCTCCCTGAAACCCTCTCGCAGAAGGCTCCCCCTGCGCGAGAGGCTGCTGGAGGAGACCCCCTTGAGCAGGGTCGTCTACGACCGGGCGCACCAGATGGCCGAGAAGCAGGCCCGCGGCAACTACCCGGCGATCCCGAAGATAATAGAGTGTATCCGCGTCGGGCAGGAGGAGGGGATCGAGGCCGGCTTCGAGGCCGAGCGGGAGGCCTTCGCCTCGCTGCTCTTCACCCCGGAGTCGAAGGCCTTGAGGAACCTCTTCTTCCTCAAGACCGCTGCCGAGAAGAACCCCCACGCGGGGCGGGAGAAGGACGTCCGGACCGTCGGGGTGCTCGGGGCCGGGCTCATGGGCGGCGGGATAGCGCAGGTGAGCGCGGTTCAGGCCGGGAGGAAGGTGCTGCTGAAGGACGCCCGCCTGGAGCTCGCGGCGAAAGGGCGCGGGGAGATCTACAAGACCCTCAGCCGCCGCATCGGCAAGGGGATGAGCGCCTTCGAGCGCGACCGGGCCATCGAGCGGATCGTACCCATCGAAGACTACGCCCCGCTCGCCGGGGCCGACCTCGTCATAGAGGCCGTCCCGGAGGACCTCGAGCTCAAGCGCGAGACGATCCGCGAGCTCGAGGCGGTTGGGAAGGAAGACCTCATCATCGCCTCCAACACCTCGGCGATCCCTATCACCGAGATCTCCGCCGGGGCCAGGCGCCCCGAGCGCATCGTCGGGATGCACTACTTCTCACCGGTGCCCCGGATGCCGCTGCTCGAGGTGGTGCGCAAGGAGGACACCCCGGAGTGGGTGCTCGCGACCTGCATCAACGAGGGGCTCGCGCAGGGGAAGACCGTGATCACGGTGAACGACGGCCCGGGCTTCTACACCACCCGCATCCTCGCCTTCTACATAAACGAGGCGCTCCTGCTCCTCGAGGAAGGCGCCGCCGTCGACGCCATCGACGAGGCGATGATGGACTTCGGCTTCCCCGTCGGGCCGCTCAAGCTCCTCGACGAGGTGGGCATAGACACCGGCGTCAAGATAAACGAGGTGCTCCACCCGCTCTTCGAGGCCCGCGCGCTGCGCACGAGCGACCGGGGCGGCGAGGTCGTCGCGGCCGGCTACAAGGGCCGTAAGAGCGGCCGCGGCTTCTACCTCTATGAGGGCAGGGACAAAGGGAAGGTGAACCCCGAGGTCTACGAGTACCTCGGCACCGGGCGCCGGCAGATCCCCGCCCGCGCCATCCAGGACCGCCTCTCGATGATGATGGTCTCAGAAGCGGTGCGCTGCCTGGAGGAGGGCATCCTCACCTCCCACCGGGACGGAGACGTGGGCGCGGTCTTCGGGCTCGGGTTCGCCCCGTTCCGCGGCGGCCCGTTCTGGTACCTGGACAGCATGGGCCTCGACAGGGCCCTCGTGAAGATGAACAACCTCCGCTCGGCCTGCGGCGAGCGCTTCGCTCCTCCGGCCCTGCTCGAGGAGCGCGCCGCCGCGGGCAAGGGCTTCTACTCCTAGGGAGACCGCCGTGCGCCGGAACATCCTCATCACCGGCGCGAGCTCCGGCCTCGGGCGGGGGATGGCGCGCGAGTTCGCCGCCCGGGGCCGCAACCTCGCCCTCTGCGCCCGCAGGCTGGAGCTCCTGCAGGGGCTTAGAGAGGAACTCGCGGCGCGGCACCCCGGTATCCGCATCGGCGTCCGCCGCCTCGACGTGAACGACCACGCGGAGGTCTTCCGCGTCTTCCGGGAGCTCGACGCCGAACTCGGCGGCCTCGACCGCGTCGTCGTGAACGCCGGGATCGGCAAGGGCCAGCCCGTCGGAACCGGCTACTTCCACGCCAACCGCGAGACGGTCGAGACCGACTTCGTCGCCGCCCTCGCCCAGTGCGAGGCGGCGATGGAGCTCTTCCGCGAGAGGGGCGTAGGGCACCTGGTCGTCATCTCCTCGGTCGCCGCCGTGCGGGGGCTTCCTGGCAACATGACCGCCTACTCGGCCTCGAAGGCCGCGCTGGCCACGCTGGCGGAGGGTATCCGGGCCGACGTGGGCGGCACCCCGATCGAGGTCAGCACACTCTATCCAGGCTACATCCGCACGCAGATGAACGAGCGGGTGGGGAAGCTGCCGTTCATGATCGGCGTGGAGGAAGGTTCGCGCCTGCTCGTCGAGGCGATGGAGCGCGAGCCCGCCGGGGCCTATGTTCCCTCCTGGCCCTGGCGACCGCTCGCCTTTGCGTTGCGCCGCCTGCCCGCAAGCGTTCTGGCCAGGATGCTCTAGAGGTTCCTCAGCGTTCTTCGAGCACCATCGGTGGGAGCCCACGCCTCCTGCCGCCGCGGTGGGCGGGGCGCAGCGTCACCGTCGGCCGCAACGTGACCTCCTCGTGCGGGTCCAGGTAGCGCAGCCGGTACCGGCGGGCGATGGAGGCCAGGATGAGAGGCCCTTCCATCTCCGCGAAGGGTTTGCCGATGCACTGGCGGGAACCCCCGCCGAACGGAAAATATGCGTAGCGGGGGATCCCATCGGTGGATCCGTCGAGCCATCGCCCTGGGCGGAAAGCGAGTGGATCTTCGAAGAACTCGGGGTCGCGGTGGTTCACCCACTGGCTTACGAGCACCTCGGTCCCCTCGGGGAGGGTGTAGCCGCAGACCTCCACGTCCTCCATCGCCTCGCGGCTGAAGGCGTAGATCGGCGGATAGATACGCATCGCCTCCCTGAAGACCGCCGAGGCGTAGCGCAGCTCCGCCACTTCCTCGACCCCGGGCTCCCGCTCCCCGAGAACCTCCTGTGCCTCCCTGGCCAGCCTCTCGTCCACCTCCGGATGGTGCGCGAGCAGGTGGAAGCACCACCCGAGTGCGACCGCCGTCGTCTCGTGCCCGGCGGCGAAGATCGTTATGACCTCGTCGCGCACCTGCCGGTCGTTCATCCCCTCGCCGCTTTGCTCGTCTCTCGCCTCGAGCAGCATGTCCAGAAGGTCGCCCTCCTGTCGCTCCTCCCGCCTCCTTGCGATGATCCCGTAGATCAGGCCATCCAGCACCTTCATCGACCGCCGGTAGCGCAGGTTGGTCGGCGTCGGGATCGTCTCGGGCACCGGATAGAAGTTCCTGCCCGGCCCCTCGAGCCTCTCCCCGATCGGCACCAGCGCCCGCGCCACCTCCCCGGAAACCTCGCGTACGTCCGCCCCGAACATCACGATGTTGACTATCCTCAGCGTCAGCGCGGACATCTCCCGCTGGACGTCCACCACGTCCCCATCCCGCCACCCCTCCAGCATCTCCCGCGTGCACCGGGACATCGTCTCCACGTACCCCGCGATCCTCGCACGGTGGAAGGCCGGCTGCTCGAGCCTGCGCTGCCGCCTCCAGAAGTCCCCCTCGCTCAACAGGAGACCGTTCCCCATGAACCCCAGGCTGTTCCTCTCCACTATGCCCTTGCGGAAACTGCGGCTCCTCGCCGCCAGCACCTGCTGCACCCCCTCCGGGTCGAAGACGAGCCACACGGGGGCCGGTACCCGCGTCCGGACGATCCTCCCCCGCGCCCTCGCCTCCTCCAGAGCCTTCAAAGGATCCCTGGAAGCCCTGACCGGAAATTCCCGGTAGACCGGTGGTGCCTCTCTCTGCATCTTCGCCCCTTCCTGTAGTGACTGACGATCAGTCGGAAATATTATATAGTGGCGGGGTGGGTATTTTCGGGATTATCCGTGGGGTAGAATTGGGAGGATGGCTGAGACTGTGTCGAGGGTAGCTGACCGCAGGGAGCAGCTTCTGGCTGCGGCGCGGGCGGTACTCGCCGAGAAGGGGTTGGAGGGGGCGAGGGTTTCTGAGATCGTGAGGCGTGCCGGGGTTTCGCAGGGCACGTTCTACCTTTATTTCCCTTCGAAGGTCTCTTTGGTGGAGGAGTTCAACCGCCAGATGCACCGGGACATACAGGGAGCGGTCTTCGAGGCCGTGGAGCGGGCGGGGAGCATAGAAGAGGGGATAGAGGCCTCTGTCGAGGCTGCGCTGCGGGAGATGGGCCGCTACCGGGACATACTCGGGGTCGTCATCAGCCGGCTCGGCTTCTACGAGGACTCGACGCGGCTGGAGGATCTCGAGCTTCCCTACCGCCAGATGGTCTCGCGTCTGATCGAGAAGGGACAGGAGATGGGGGTGGTCGATCGGTCTCTCGACCCCCGGATGACCGCCAGGATCATAGTCGGCCTCATAGAGCGCGCCGGCGCCGACTGCTACGTCTACGAGCCCAGCCTGCCGGCCGACCGGTTCGTCGCCGAGGTCGCCCGGTTCATACGCGGCGCTTTGGGCGTTCGCTGAACTCTTTCACTCGCTTTCCTTGCGGTGGGATAACGGCCCTAGTATAGTCTGCAAGAAGATAGAGGCAGAGCGAAGTCCTGCCTCTTCGACGGGGCGGACAAACGGAGGTGGTATATGGCGCGCGGAAGAGCCCCAGCCAATAATAGTAATCAACGGATGAGATCTTCCGGGAGGATGACCGGGGAGCAGCGGCGCAGCGTGGTGATAGACGCTGCGATCGCGGAGTTTGCCGTCTACGGGCTGTATGGGGTGTCGACGGATGCGATCGCCGACCGGGTAGGGGTATCGCAACCCTACGTGATACGCCTGTTTGGTTCGAAGAAGAGTTTGTTTCTTGAGGCTGGCCGGCGGGTTTTCGAACGTATACTGGCCGCCTTCGAGGATGAGGTGGGCAAGGATCCCGAAGATGCGCTGAGTGCGGTGCAGCGGGCTTACGTGGGGCTTCTGGCGCGCCGGGAGGAACTGCTCATGCTGCTGCAGTTCTTCGCGGCCTGCGAGGACGACGAGGTACGTCAGGCCGTGCACGAAGGGATGGAGAGGCTCTACGGCTACATAAAGGAGAGAACGGGGGCGGACAGCGAGACGATAAGGGAGCTGTTCACGCTGGCTATCATGCGCACCGTCTCGGTGGGCGCCGGGTTCTCCGAGGCAGCCAGGGAGAGCGAATGGGCGCGGGTACTGCTCGGGCTCGGTGCGGAGAGCACTGAGGAAGACATCAGGTTCTAGTAGAGCGGCTGACAGCCCGGGGTGGCCTCCGGATTATTATCCTCCGGTACTATGTTCCGAACCCTCCGAACGGGAGAAGAGGCGCCGGATGCGCCCCTTGCTCCTGCTGCGGTTTCGGGAGCTTTTTTCGGGCTTCGGTCCCCAGGCTATACACAGGCAGCCCCCGGTTATCCCAAGGAGCATGCCAATGATCAGCCCGCCGAAAGCACCCATGAGCGAGAGGATGGAGAACACCATCCCCACCGCCCCGAAGACCTGTACCCTGGACGGGTAGATCCAACCGAGCACCGCGCAGCCGAGTACGATCAGCCCGATCACCACACCACCGAAGGCCATGCTGAAGTGCGCGAACTCCTTCAGATAGAGGACGAGCGGCATCCAGATTATGCACAGCCCTCCCAGCCCCAGCAGCGCAAGCCCGAGCCTCGGCCTCCGGCGCCGCGCCGGTCCTTCCAGTTGCCTTGTCTTCTCCTCTTCCGACACCCCGGCGGAAACCTCTTCTCGCACAGCCATGGCCTACAGGAACCTGGCCGAGACCTTCAGGCCGGGCAGCGTTATCGTGTTGGCGAACTGGTAGTCGTTGTTGCTCCTGAAGTTGTTGAGCGTCACGCTCGGTGCGATCTGGTAGAAGGACTGCTGCCAACTGCTCCGCTTCGACGGCGGCGCCTCGTCTATCTCAAGCTGGTTGAACGAAGCAGAGCTCGCCGTCTGCTGCGTGATGTCCTGTATGAGCCCGTTTATCTTCACCGTGCCGCTCGCCGTGATCTCGACCCTGAGCGTCCTGTACGGCGTCGGGATGTCCTTGTAGAGGACAAGCCCGTCAACCTCGGCATGCTGCGCCTGCACCCGCGTCTCCGGCGAAACGTTGCTCGAAGAGTTGTCCCCGATGCGCGGCGTCAGCACGAACCCCTGCAGCCGTACCTGGTCGGCGTTGACATGAAAGTCCCCTATTCCCGCTATCGGAACCGCCACCGCCACCCCACCCAGGTAGATCGCAACCCCGATTGCCGCAAGCGCCGCGAGCGCAGCCCCCAACGCAGCCGCAAAACGCCTCCGCCTGTAATACATCTCCATGCTTCGCTTACCCCCTGTTCTCCTTTCCCACCGGACTTTCCCCGCTGTTTGTCAGCAGTTGATAATCACCCGGAATCTAGCAACCCACCTCCTCTCTGTCAACCTTTCCGGCCATCGTAGATAGATTATCAGTTATTGCCTGATAACTTCAAGTCTGATATATTGCGCGACAGTGAAGGCGGAGAGACTCGGTGGGGACCGGGGATCGCCGTTTAGATGGGGTTCGAGAGGGTTCAGAGAAGCGAGCGGGGGTGATGACTTTGGGTTACCGAGGGACCGTTTCGGGGATGGTTCGCCCGGTGGGGTTGGTGCTGATGTTCGTGGTCGTGCTGGGCGCTTCCCTGGCGGTGCATCCTTCCTCCGCGCACGCCCAGGGTGGACCCGGACTGTTCGGTCAACAACCCTCCGAGCGGGGTGCGATCCCGGGTGTCGGGGGGCAGCAGCCCTCGGAGCGCGGATCGATCCCGGGTGTCGGGGGGCAGCAGCCTTCCGAGCGTGGAGCGATCCCCAATCCAGGGGGGAACCAGCCTTCCGAGCGTGGGGCGATTCCTGGTGTGGGGGGGAATCAGCCTTCCGAGCGTGGGGCGGTACCCTCGGCGGGTGGTCAGCAACCCTCCGAACGCGGGGCGGTGCCCGGGACGGGACAGACCCCGAATACGAGACCGTCGGAGGTTCGGGGCTCCAACTATGTCCCTCCGGCGGGGGTGCGCGGCGGCAGCTTCTCGGCCGGATCGGTGAGAGGCGCGGGATCGGGAGTTGAGAGCGTTTCACCCGGTGGGGCTGCGCCGGGCGGTGGCGTATCTTCCGGAGCGTCCACCGGTGGTGCCTCCGTCTCCTCGACCGCTTCTCCGGGGGCCACCCCGGCCAGTACCTCCCCGGCTTCCTCCGCGGCGGCATCGTACTCCAGCAGCGCCTCCCCTGGTGCCGGGGGACCCCTGCCTAACACCGGCGGTCCCATGATCGTCGAGGGTGCCATAATCCTCGCCGCTTTCGTCGGGCTCGGCCTGATCCTGCGTCACATGGTCAGAAATGCCTGAGGGGGCCTGAAACCTCCCCCGCGTTGACATCACGGTGGGTCTCGTATTCAATGGTGGTTGGCATCTGATGCTAACTGTTTTCGTCGGGAAAGGAGGAGTGCTGTTCACGACGTTCCCTGACGGGTGCCGGAAGAGAACCGGACGGTCTCCGGGTAGCTTCTCCGTATTCGAAGGGTAGGGGTGGTTTGACGAGCGGAGAGGGGGGCATGGGGGCTGCATCGAGGCTTCGTCTCTTCGCCCTGGTGGTAAAGGGGCGGGAGGAGGTCCGGGTCCGCCGGGGCGAGGAGCGTCCGAGCGGGGGACGTTCGGGTGGCGGGGGCATCGGGCGCCTGGTCCGGCTGGCGGGGATTCTGGTGCTCGTCGGGCTGGCGCTCGCTGTGCGCTCGGATGCCTCTGGGGCGCAGAACTACTCTTTTTCCGGCCACTTCTTTCTCGAGGCCAGGAAGATCGTCGGGCACGGTCTTACGGTCTCTCTCGCTGGGCGGGGAGATGGGGCGCAGCTTGAGTTCGGTTTCGACCGTGCCGAGGTGTACGGGTTGAAGCTCTCCGGGTCTTCTTCTTCGCCGGGCTTCCAGCGTTTGCAGGCATCGGTGGCCAACGAGCGGGCGGACGTAGTCGAGCTACAGGACATGAAGGTCGATGTCTCTTCGTTTCGTTTCGCGGTTTCGGGGGGGTGCTTGCGGGTTGGCAAGCATCCGCTGGATGTGACTTTGAGCAACGCGGCGCTCAAGGCCACCAGGATGAGCGCGGCGGGGGTGAGCTTCCCGGGTGGGGCAGGCGGGGGACCGGCACTCTCCGTGAGCGCGGGCTTCGAGCCGATCGCGGGGCAGATGCCGCTCATCGGGGTCGGGCAGACCTTGAAAGACGTGAACTCGACGCTCGAGGGGCTCGCCGCTGGAGGGATCTGCGGGGATGGTGGGCAGGACGTCTCCGCGCCTCAGGGGCCTGTTCCGAAGGTCACGCGCGGCGAGATCCCACCGGATTACCTGGCTGCCTACCGGGATGCGGCGAAGCGGTATGGACTCGACTGGTCCATCCTCGCCGCGATAGGACAGATAGAGAGCAACCACGGTGAAGGCGGCAAGAAGCATATCTGCGTGCTGGGGCCCTACACGGCGTACGGGAGCGCGGTTGGGCCCATGCAGTTTTTGCCCTCCACCTGGCAGAGGGTGAAGGTCGACGCGGACGGTGACGGGGTTGCCGATCCCTGCGATTACAGGGATGCCATCTTCGGAGCCGCGAAGTACTTGAGAGAGAACGGGGCGCCGCAGGACTACATGCGGGCCATCTTCGCCTACAACCACTCCTGGCAGTATGTGCGGGAGGTCCTTGCTCTCGCCGCGGCCTACCGCAGGGGGGTGCCGGTGCAGAAGGCGCCACCGGCCGGCGGGGGATCTTACGACTGCGATCCGACGCGGGAGCTCCTTGTGGGGGCGGATGAACCACGCCTCACCAGGATCTCCGGCAACGGCCGGGCGGTGTTCCCGCTCCCCAGGCGCTACTTCGACTCGTACACGGACTCCTGGGGTGCTTCCCGGCCGCAGAATGCCTCGGCTGGAGCGTCGAGCATGCACGAGGGTATAGACCTCATGGCGCCGAAGGGAACCCCCATCTACTCGGTAACCAGCGGAACGGTAGAGCCCGTGGCGGGCGGCAACAGGGATGGGTGGAACTACCTCGGTGGATGGGCGATCATGATACGTGCCGACCACGACGTCGGTCCCATCCACCGCGGGGATGAGCTGTACTACGCCCACATGGAGCGACCTTCTGCCCTGAGGCCGGGAGACCACGTACGGGCCGGCGAGCTCATAGGGCACGTGGGTGACAGCGGGCAGGGACCGGAGGGTACCGCCGGGCTGTTCCCCCCGCACCTGCACTTCGGGTGGTATGACCCGACGGGGCGCAGGGCACAGGTTCCTTCGGGCGCGATGAACCCGTACCCGCTGCTCAACTGGCTGCGGCAGAACGGCGGCGTCGCCCGGGGCGGCAGGCTCGGGACCGCCTACGAGGGGATCGCACCCACCGATGCCTCCTGTCCCGGGCGCTACCCGGCCGGAGGCTACCCGGCTCAGGGGCTTCCCGTCCTCACGAGCGGAGGGGGAGGGTTGCCTGCGTCCGCCCCGACCTACGGTGGTACGAAGGTGGCGGCTCCGGCTGGCCATGCCGTGCCAGGGGGCGGATACGTCCCGCACGAGACCGTGGGGCATACGGTGCACCACCAGATGGTTCACCACCGGGTGGTACACCACCAGAGCAGCGTCGCAAGCGGTGGCTCCGGCGGGAGCGAGGTGCACCAGAAGGCGGTCGTGAAAGTCACGGGTGGTGACGGACGGAATGTCAGCGTGGAACAGAGCGCGCACCAGAGCAGCAGTGGTGGGGTAACCACGGGCTCGAGCTCGCCTTCGAGCAGAGCGAAACCGGCTCCCGGTTCAAGCCCCGCAGAGGGTGGCTCTGCGGGCGAGAGCCTCCCCAGCAGCGCATCGTCGTCGGGGCACGCTTCTCCGGCCTCCTCTTCTCCTGCTTCCAGTGCATCCCCGTCTACCGGGAGAACCTCCAGGGCCGGTGGTGGCTCATCCGCCTCCAGTTCCTCCTCAGGGAATTCTGGATCGGGAAGCCCGGCTTCCTCGTCGCCCTCTTCCGGCTCCCGCGCGTCTTCGAGCCCGACCTCGTCGTCGCCTTCTTCAGGCTCCCGTGCGTCTTCGAGCCCGGCCTCCTCGTCGGGAGCTTCGGATACCTCTTCGTGCTCCTCTTCCCCGCTCGATCTGCGAAAGATCACCGGCGGGGGAAGAGGGAAGTGCCACGAAAAGGGCATCCTGCGGGATCTCCTCGGCGGCTGAGCCTTGGGTTGGGGGCCTAGTTTATCTCCGGGGGATCTGGGACCGGGACGTGGCGCTCGGGCCTTCGAGGTTGTGCTCCTCTTCTGGAGAGGCCTGCCAGCTCACGCGCCGGGCTTCGGTGACCGCCAGTTCGATGCTCTCCAGCGCCTGGCGGGCCCCGGCGAGCAGGATCTCACCCGCCTCCGTCAGCTCGCTCCGGCGTCCGTTGCGCCGGAAGAGCTCCACCCCGATCTCACCTTCGAGTTTGCTGATCTGCTGGCTCACCGCGGAGCAGGTCAGGTAGAGCCGTCTGGCGGCGCCGGCGCGGCTGCCCTCTTCGGCGACCGCGACGAAATATTTCAGGCGTTCCAGCTCGATGGTGTTGCGGGCCCTGACCTCGTCCTTCGGGCGGGCTGACGACCCGCGCTTTTCCGTCAGGTTCATCTCGCCTGTCCCACGCGCCTCAGGGGGATGTCCTCCCCCTCTTTGGGGGCGGGGTTCTCCCGGGCTCGGCTCTGCAGGTCTTCCTGCGGGGGTGGCCCCTCGTCGCATGGTCCCAGGTAGCGCACGGAGATCTCTTCTGTGCGGTCTTCCTGGAAGAAATAACGGAACCAGTAGGGGCCGGATGTGGATCCGTCGGGATGCCTCAGGAGTTCCCGGCGCAGGACCGCACCCGGAATCCTCCTGGTCTCTATGACCTCCCTGTCCCGGAACCTGCGGTGTTCGCGCAGCTCGCGCTCTATCAGCAGCGCATCGATCTGCCGCCGGAGGTACAGGAGCTCGTCGCTGTCCATGCTCTGCAGGTCTTCGACGTCCATGAGGGGACCTCCAGGTATCTTCCCGTGCGTCCCCCCTCCCGAGATCCAAAGTTTACCCCATTCGGTGCGAGCGGATAGCCTTTATGGGGATTTGCCGTCACACAATGGCCCGATTTGCAGTATGAACGCAGCCGACTCCGCCGGCGGCGCGCTGGACGCGGTCACTGTCCGCGATGCCCGGGGATTCTTCGGGCGCTGCGGCTGCCGCGCTCCGGTGCAGCAGGTGACGTCCGCCTGGAGGCCGGCGAACAGCGGCTCCGGGACCGGTGGCATGGAGCGTCCCGGCGTCTTGCCTATCGCCTCAGTTTCCCGCAATCTCCAGGAAAGGGTTCTCGATGGTGAGGCTTTCGATCCTCTGCCCGTGCTGGAGATCTTCGGTCAGAATGCGGTCCGCCCCTCCACGGAGCGCGGCCTCCACGATCAGGGCGTCCCAGAAGGAGA
>NZ_JAQKGV010000027.1 GCF_028617075.1 Rubrobacter calidifluminis
TCTCCTTCTGGGACGCCCTGATCGTGGAGGCCGCGCTCCGTGGAGGGGCGGACCGCATTCTGACCGAAGATCTCCAGCACGGGCAGAGGATCGAAAGCCTCACCATCGAGAACCCTTTCCTGGAGATCGCAGGAGGGTGAGGCGACGGCAAGACGCCGGGACGCTCTCTTCCTACCCAGTGGCGGCGGATCAGAAGTAAACGGGCGAGGAGGGCTTCAGTGGGGGAGTCCTGCCACGCTGCATCCTCCGAGATGCCGACGCTCGAGGTGTTTGCGGGATCACTCGCCAACCAGATGATGGCGCTGCTGAAAGATCCGGCGGTGGCCCTCGATGACCACCACGCCATTCGAGCCTCCCGCCATGCACCTGCCCATCGCCGGCCGCGTCGACCGGTTGCCGTCACTCGCAAGGCTGCGCCCGCTCTCCGACATGGGTATTGAAACAGCGATCGGAATGGTCCCAGCCGTCGGCCGGATCGGCCCCTGGGGATCATCGGCCAGCCAGCTCATACCGGAAATTGCGGTCCCATAAGGGGTCCAGACGGGGTGCTGTGGCACCCCTGCCATGCCCTCACCGCCGGGGCGCCTGCGAGCAACCCCAGGCCCATTAAGTTTTCCTGGCGGTTCGAATATGCGAGCTGGCGCACCTCTAGCTCCGTCTGGTATATACTAATGATATATATCATTGGGAGGTGGTCTGCGTGGAGAAGGCGAAGCTGTTCAAGAGCGGTCGCAGCCAAGCGGTGAGGTTGCCCAAGGAGTTCCGCTTCGAGGGAAAGGAGGTTTACATTAAGAAGGTGGGGGAGGCGGTGGTGCTGCTCCCGCGCGAAGATTCCTGGCGAACGCTGTACGAGAGCCTGGGTTTGTTCTCGGAGGATTTCATGGAAGAGCGCGCACAACCGGCCTCGGAAGACGAGCGGGAGCCTCTCTTTGGATAGGGACTTCAGATCTATGCCTTCGGTGAGGCGGGGTCACGGAACAAATGCGCCGTCCGGCGGAGCGGAGGACCAGGAGCTGCCATGCCACGGCTGAGCCGCATTCTGGACACCAACATCTGTATTCACCTGATCCGGTACCACCCACCGGAGGTTCTCCGGCGGTTCGAAGACTTCGAGGTCGGCGAGGTTGGCCTCTCCGTCATCACGGTCGCAGAGCTGCTCTACGGGGTGGAGAAAAGTGCCCGGCCACAGCAAAACCGTAAGGCCCTGCAGCAGTTCCTGCTGCCCCTGGAGATCGTGAGTTTCGGAGAGGAGGCCACCGCGAGCTATGGGAAGGTAAGGGCGTCACTGGAGAAGCGTGGCACGCCCATAGGTCCGCTGGATACGCTCATCGCCGCCCACGCCCTCAGCCTGGATGCCACGCTGGTAACCAACAACACCCGCGAGTTCGTGCGCGTACACGGCCTCCAGCTGGAGGACTGGACGACCCCCTGACAACCTCCGGAAACTCTCTAAAATAGCTTATGTAAATGTATATTTTCACAAGCTATAATGGTGGGGCGAGGAGAGAGATCAGGGAAGAGTTGCGAGGATGGCTGGCATCGAGAAGAACGAGGACGGAACGTCCCTCACCGGCGTACCTGTCGATGAGATCATCCTTCCCGAGAGGTTGCCTCTGGATGAGAATCCGGTCTCTGCGTACCTGGCTTCCCTTTCCGAGAACTCGCGCAGGCCGGTACGCACGAGCCTTGAGACCGTAGCAAGCTTTCTCTCCGGCGGACGAGCTTCTGCGATGGAGCTCGCCTGGTGGAAGATCGGCTACCAGCACATGACGCTCGTTCGCTCTGCTGTGGCCGGGGCTTACGCGCCATCGACGGCCAACCTGATGCTCTCCGCCGTAAGAGGAGTCTTGAGAGCCTGCTTCAGGCTCGGTTACATCTCAGCAGACGAGCTGCAGCGGGCGATAGACGTCCCCCCCGTTCGCGGCAGACGCCTCCCCCCTGGAAGGGCCATAGAACGCGGCGAGCTCTATGCCCTCTTCAGAGTATGCTACACAGATAACAAAAAAGCCCGGGGGGCGCGAGATGCGGCCCTGTTTGCTCTTCTGTATGTGTGTGGGCTCAGGAGGAGCGAGGCCGTCGCCCTCGATCTCTCCGACTACGACCCCGAAACGCTCGAGGTCAGGGTGAGGGGCAAGGGGAACAAGGAACGGCTCGTCTACGCCGAGGGAGGAGCCGACAGGGTTATAGACGCTTGGATAGAGCTCAGGGGGGATGGCGAAGGGGCGCTGCTCCTTCCCGTAAACAAGGGCGGGAGGATAATCTATGAGCGGGAGGACGTGGGTGGTGAGAGGCGTCCCGCCAGGATGAGCGACCAGGCAGTCTACGACATAGTGAGAAGGCGCCAGCGAGAGGCGGGGGTGAAGAAGCTCTCCCCGCACGACTTCCGCAAGACCTTCATCGGGGATCTTCTGGATGCGATAGGGGATCTCTCTGCCGCCCAACAGCTGGCGGGACATGCCGACCCTGGGACGACGGCACGCTATGACAGACGTGGGGAGCGTGCCAAGAGGAAGGCGGCAAGCCACCTGCACGTCCCCTACTTCGAAGAAAACAGGTAAGAATGCCGAAGAGTTTGCACGTGATCTGGTCCTGTGGGATGGGCCAAAGAGGAAGTATATCCCTGGTGAAAGATCTGAGGAAGGAGGACCGGTGGAGAGCCAGCCCTCATCGGCTCTTTTCACCCACCTCCTCAGAAGAAGGGTCCGGTTGGTTCGACCACCTCGATGCCGTACTTGATCTCCCGCAGGTAGGACCTGAAGTTGCCTGTGCGCCGTGGGGCGTCTCAAGGAACATAATGTCGTCCGGGTCTGGTGACTCTACCCTAAGCGGCGGCGTGTTCACCTCGATACCCTTTCCCTTCACGAACGCCAGCGGTGCTCTGACATCCCTGGGCGGGAATCCGAATTTATTTCTCCGAAGCGATTAGGCCCATTCGGTAATGATGCGGGTATCATAAGCTACGATAATATCGTGACCAGAAGAAGATCAGCCACCCTTACCGGAAGACCAAAGCTGTTGAGCAGCCCGGAGACCAGCACATTGGTATCCAGCACCACTCTCTCCTGGCTCATTCCCCAGACCTCTCCTCACAGTTTGCCCTTATCTCTTCCTCGCCTATCCGGTTTAGGCTTTTCTCTGCTCCAGCTTTGCGCATTCGCAGGAACGGCCGCCCGTGCGCTTATCCTCCTTAGCGCCGTTTACCGTCTCCTAGAGATCGAGATTTTCCTCTCATATCGCCATCATCAGCATTATGGGCTTGCTCCGGGAGGTGAGACCAACGCGCTCTTCTTTCCGAGTGCTTCGAAGACTGATTGAGGATAAAATCAACAGCTAGGTTCACAGGAGTATTGGTGGGGGTAGATCTTTTGTCGAGGGAAGGGTACATCAATGTGCCAGGAGGAAGGGTCTGGTACCGCTCGGTCGGAGAGGGTGGAATCCCGCTGCTCTGCCTACATGGAGGGCCTGGCTTCACCCACTACTACCTGGAGCCTCTCGAAGACCTTGCCGGGAGAAGAGAGGTCATCTTCTACGACCAGCTAGGATGTGGAAGATCAGATCGCCCTTCCGACCCCGCGCTGTGGACCGTCGATCGGTTCGTCGAGGAGCTCGTTGTGGTGCGGGAGGCCCTGGGGCTGGAGCGGATGCACCTGTTCGGAAGCTCCTGGGGCGGGATGCTCGCGATGCAGTACGTGCTCGACAGAAAGCCTGCCCTTGAGAGCCTCATCCTGTGTGGTAGCCCAGCGAGCATGCCGCGCTGGATCAGGGAGTGCTCAGAGATGCTCGCTGAAGAGCCTGAGGAAGTTAGAGAGACGATACGCCACCATGAAGAGAGAGGCTTCACCGCCTGCCCGGAGTACGCCTCTGCCATCCTCGGCTTCTACAAGAAGCACGTCTGCCGTATGGAACCTTGGCCCGAGGGTCTTGAGCGTTCCTTCGCCGAGGCCGGGTATGAGGTCTACGAGACGATGAACGGCCCGAGCGAGTTCACGGTGGTCGGGACGCTCAAGGACTGGGATGTGACGGAGAGGCTCGGTGAGATCCAAGTGCCCACGCTGCTCACCGGCGGGCGCCACGACGAGTGCACCCCCGCCCACCTGAAGGACATGCACCGGCGCATCCCGGACTCGGAGCTCGTCATTATAGAAGATGCCTCCCACCTCTGTTTCGCCGAGCAGCGCGGGGAGTACATGCGCATAGCGAACGATTTCCTCGAACGCATCGAGAAAAGGATCGCGAGGTAGCCCAAGTGCCGGAAGAGAACAGGACCTCGGGAAACGGTCGAGAGGAAACAAGAGAGGAGCAGGAGCACACATTATACAGGCAGGAGCTCAGACGTGCCCTCAGATTCAGGGACCTGCTCATCTATGGAATGGTCTTCATGGTCCCGATCGCGCCGATGGGCATTTACGGGTTCGTTTCGCGCGAGAGCTTCGGAATGGTCTCGTTCGTCTACTTCGTCGGTGTGGTGGCGATGACGTTTACGGCCCTGAGCTACCGGCAGATGAGCCGGGAGTTTCCGTTTGCAGGCTCCGTCTACTCCTACGTGCAGCGCGGATTCAACCCACACGTCGGGTTCATAGCAGGGTGGATGATACTCGCGGATTACTTCCTCGTTCCGGCCCTTCTATATGCCTTCTCGGCGACCTGGTTGCATGCCGCTATTCCCGAAGCGCCATTCTTTGCCTACGTGATCGTCTTCATATCTGTGATAACCTTCGTGAACGTACGGGGGATCACCGTGACCGCGAAGACCAACTTCGTCCTGCTCGCGATAGAGCTCTTCGGGCTCCTGGTCTTCCTGGGCTTCACCGTAAAGTACGTCTTCATAGACGGTGGAGGAACAGGAGGCCTCTCCCTCACACCCCTTTACCAGCCCGGGCGTGTCGGGACCGGATTCATCGCCACGGCCACCTCGATCGCAGTCTTGAGCTTCCTGGGCTTCGACGCTATCTCCACGCTGGCCGAGGAAACTCGCCAGCCGGAGCGCACCGTCGGCAACGCGACGGTCGCCGCCCTGATCGTCCTCGGTCTCATCTTCATGGTGCAAACCTACGCTGCGGGGCTCGTGCACCCCGACTACAAGAACCTGAATCCGGCCCTCGCCTTCTTCCAGGTCGGCAGGACGGCAGGCGGACCTTTCCTCTACTACTTCCTGCTCTTCATCAACGTCATAGCCGCAGGCATAGCCAACGCCCTCGTGGCCCAGACGGCCGTCTCCAGGATCATCTACTCCATAAGCCGCGACAAACTCCTGCCCTTCTCCGGATTTCTGGCCAAGATACACCCCCGCTACCGCACCCCGGCAAACGCCACCATCTTCGTCGCCGTCGTCTCCGTAGCGATAGCCCTCCTCATCCCTCTGGAGACGATAACCAAGTTCGTGAATTTCGGGGCGCTAACAGCCTTCATGCTTTTGAACCTCTCCGTCTTCGTCTATTTCTTCATCAAGAGGGGCCGCAGAGGTGGAAGAGAGTTCTTCTCATACGTGGTACTGCCGATAGTGGGGTTCGGAATAATCGCCTACGTTTGGCACGGCTTCGATACCGTCACGTTCATCTTCGGTTTTGGGTGGATGATTGCCGGGATAATCCTCGGGGCCATCAAATCCAAAGGCTACAGGGAAGTACCCGAGGCACTCAAGGATTTCGAGAACCTGTAACACGCCCGGGTCCGTACTACCCGTGTCCCTACACGGCAGGGAAGCCCAGCGCGAACCCACACCTGCCCGGGATTGCTGCAGGTAACCTCTCAAGATCGAATCCCGACGAGAAGGATTCATCTCTTCCCGGTGATGGGATCAGTCGGAGAGGAGGGTAAAAAGCAGCACCACCGTGCACAAAAGAGAGCCAGCAAACACCACCCCAGCCTCCCTGCCTCCTCTCTCCCTCGCCTCCGGCAAAAGATGCGAGGCCCCAAGGTAGCAGAGCACCCCTCCCGCTGTCCCGCTCATCATCCCTACCGCAGATTCTCCAGGAGAGGAGAAAAAGAGCGTCAGCCCCGCCGCCACAGGTACCACCAGCCCCAGCACGAACGCTATCACTGCCACCTTCGCCCTGCTCGTCCCGGATCCTGCGAGAACCGCCCCGAGCGATCCTCCTTCGGGGATCTTGTGTACCATCACCCCTATCCCTATCCCTCCCACCGCAACGGCCGAGGCCCCCGCTCCTGCCGCCACGACGAACCCTTCGGCCAGGTTGTGAAGTGCAAAGCCGATCACGAAGGGGAGGAGCAAGGTGGCCCCTTCTGAGCCTATCGACCGGGTGGTATCGGCTTCATCGTGGCGATGGTGAGAGTTGTGAAGCCCTTCGAGGAGCGCCATGAGCGCGAACGCTGTGGCGAAGCAGGCTATGGCTTTTGGGCCCGCCGCCTCGACGCTCTCGGGCAGGAGGTCGGCGAAGGCGAGGGCGAGGATGATCCCTGCTGCGAAGGCGAGAAGAGAGGCTCTGGCTCTCTGGGTGATCCTGCCTCCGAGCAGCCCGAAGAGGCTCGCCCCGCAGAAGCCCGCTCCGGCGAGCGAGGCTGCGAAGACAGCGTTCATCTCCCTTCCGCCCGCATGTCCGCCCGCCCATATAGTGCCTGCTGGCAGGCTTTGAGGAAGGCGGTGCATCTCACAGAGAACAAAGGTGGATGGATCCTACAGGGGCGGACATGTACAGGATGTCTCACGCGCTACCCCGGTATCTGTACCCTCGGATTCCCGAAGCCTCCCTGCCCGCGACTCGGATCATGTCCAGAAAATAGCGCGGCTTGGAGTAGAAGTGGCGTGAGGGGACTGAGATGCCCACCGAGGCTTCTACCTCTCCTGCTGCGTTTCTCACGGGTGCCGCGACACAACAGAAACCCTCAGCGAATTCATCCAGGTCCATGGCAAATTCCTGCGCCCTGACCTGGGTCAACTCACTCTCCAATTTCCTCGGGGATATGATGGTTCTGGATGTGAACTGGCAGAGGGTTCCCTCCTCTTCTGCCATATCTTTCTCATCCGAGTAGGCGAGCAGAACCTTACCTATGGCCAACGCATGGCTCCCGTCCCCGAAACCTATACAGACATCCGGGAGCCTGGGGGCTCCTGGGATGGATTTGATGTCCAATATTACCATCCGACCATCCTGGCGTACCGCCAGGTAGGCACGCTGACCAGAACGTTCCGCCAGATCCTTGAGCACCGGCTCTATATCAAGCGTTATGTCCGACCCGCCCAGAGACCTTTGGTAGAGTACAGAGATCATCGGTCCTAGACGGTAGCCTCGCCTCCCGGGAACACGCTCCACGTACCCCTCCCGTATGAGTGCGTTGATAAGATTGTAGGCAGTGGGCAGGCTGACCCCCGCGAGGCGGGCTATCTCCTTGGCGGTTATCTCTCCTCCATACTCCCCGATCAGTTTCAACACCTTCAAGACGCGGCGGGCGCTTTTCTCTCCCTTCTGACTCTCGCCTGCCACATCTACGGATGACGTCTCAAGCTCGTTCCTGTACATATCTCCACCTTTGTCCAGACTCCTCCGGAGAGCAGGGACGGGCGCCATGGTGGTCTCCCTGCCGCCCGCCCCTGTTCTTCCTTACCCGGCGTGGTGGTTGCAGTGACCGTTGTGCTCCGGTCTTGGTACATCGAGCGCCGGGTTACGGTCGAAGAAACCTTCGGGCTTGAGCATGAAGCTGGCCGTCTCTACCGGCATCACCGGCCAGTCCTCGAGCCTCACCGGATGGTGCATCCCGAGTGTGTACCAGACGACTATGTCCTGGTTTCTTACGGGGCGTTGTTGCTTTATCCAGCGGACCAGTCCATCATCGCCAGGGTTCTGGTTCGGATAGGCCCCCGCAGCATGTCTCTCGGCAGGCTCGTAGGGAGTCACCCAGAGATGGCCCTTTACGAAACCTCCTCGCTTCATTACCTGTCCATCCGGTTGGGCGAAAGGTACCGTGTTGGTCTTGGGCATAAGCTTGTACGCAACGGGCTCACCCACTCGATTTTGGGAGGACTCGTTCACTATCCTCCAGTAGCGAGAGCTCTGAAGGTTCAGTTGTCTCGGGCTCTCGGATTCGTTCTCTATGGGAGTGGCCTTGGCGTAGAAGGCGTTGCCATAGGGGTTCTCCTCACCGGGAGGGACCGGGACGGTATTGACCTCGTAGACCGTGTTCTGTTGCCCGTCGACATCCATGTCCAGCCGGAAGTTGAAGAAGTGCTGGTGTATGGGGCCGTAGAGCCCATCATTGTTGAGAAGTTGGCCGTGGCGTGTCTTCTCCCCCGGAGGGAGTGCTCCTGTGGAGACGATGCCTGTGGCCTTCATCTCGAACTCTATAGAGCCGTCTTGGTAGAAGTACCAGTAGAAACCATACTCGTAGTTTGCAACCGTGGCGATGAAGGAGACAACGAGCCTTCTGGAACGTCGCACCTCTGCTTTGTCGGTGCGCATATCGTAGTGCTTCCAGAGGATGCTGTAGTCCTCCTCGTGCATGCAGACGGCATTCTTGATGATGCGGGGACGCCCCGCCCCATCGCAGACCACGCCATCGAAGTAACGTATCTCCCCAAGACAGTCGCACCCGAGCTCGAGGGAATTAGCAAGAGAGCCAACGTTGTATTCTCCGGCGTCGAAGGCGTTCTTGCGCCAGTGGCCGGGTCGGGGATCGCCGTAGGGCACGACCATCTCCGAGAGGGAGGCCCGGTAGAGTATGGGGCGTTCTCTTCCTCCGTCGTTGTAGCTCACGGTATAGAGAACCAGACCTTCACGGGGTGTGAATCCTATCCGGAAGCGCCACTTCTGCCAGCGTATCTCGTGCCCGTCTATCTCGAAGCTGGGACCTTCGGGCTGGGTGATCTCGATAGGCTTGAGATCTGTACGCATTTGCCCCACAGCCTCGGGGGTATAGTTACCCTTCTCTTTTGGCACAGGCACCACACCGTAATCCTCGATCCTGACAACCTCCATTTTGTCGAGGTCAACGATCGCGATGAGGTTGTCTATGGGATGTGCGTAGGCGTTGTCTTCGGGGTCCAGTCTCACCCAGGAGAGTGCTCTCGAGAGCCTGCGTCCTTCTTCGTCCCCGTAGCTCCCTGCCGACCAGGGATCGACGAGGACCAGGTCCATGTTGGTGATCCCGCGCTTCCTGAGCGCCTCTTGGTACTCGGGGTTTGACTTGCAAGCCGCCTCGCACTCGTCGAACTCCTCGAGTGCGATCGGTGCTTGGACATCCAGGATCCGTTCCCATGAGACGACCTCACCCCGGCTGAGTGAGACCACCGCCTCGTAGTTGGCGTTCTCTTCTCTGTCGTGCACGACGATGAAGGCCTCTCGGTCGAAGCTGTCGCCTGGTTTGAAGGAGAGAACTTTCTCTTTCGGCGGCTCATTGAGCGTGACCCCCGAGAAGCGGTAGCTCTCCCCGAGATTTTTGTCCTTGCGCAAGATCTTCACTGCCTGCTCTATTTCCCTGGCGCTGAGCGGCTCTAGGGGATGGCCGATCTTAGTAGAGGTTTCTTCTAAGGCCGACATATGCGCCACCTCCTCCTTTCTTGCAGGAATGTCCCAGTAGAGTATCTATCCTTTATGTCTCAGGCAAGCTCCTGCTGTGTTCCTTCTCGTCCGGTCTCTCTGGTACCCCCTTCTGAGAGCTTGTGGTCTTCTCGTACCGAGGTATCCACGGTCACCTTCTCTGCAGATGGGTCGAAGACTACATGTCCGAGAATTGCGTAACGCTCGGGTTTTCTCGCCCTGAGATAGAGTGAGAAGGCTATCCCTCCTATGGCGATGGCACATATGATCCAGGGGATGAGCTTGAATGCTAGGCTGCTCGAAGCACTACCGGCGGCGGTCGAGAAGTTGGTGATGAGCAGGAAGACGACGACGATCATTCCGATGCCACCGACCAGAGGTGCGGCGAAGGTAGTCAGCCAGTTGCGTGCCTCCGGATGGTATCCCTTGACGTGGAAGTAGCCAATAACAGCAAAAGAGCAGAGCGTCTGCACTATCAGAAGCGCCAGAGTCCCACCCATCGCCAGTATGGTGTACAGGTTGGCGTAGGGGTCTTGCCCGGTCGCCCAGAAGACCGCAACCAGAAGGGTCGCTATCGCCGTCTGGGTAAAGGAAGCTATATGCGGAGATCCGTGGACCGGATGTGTCTCACCCAGCCTCCGGCTGAAGAACCCTTCCCTGCCAAAGTTGTAGAGGTAGCGTGCTGCATCGTTGTGGAACGCCATCCCGCAGGCGAACGACCCGGTTATGAGCAGCCACTCGAAGAGGGTGACCGCCCATCCTCCGACGAATTCACGCGTCGGGTTGATGAAGAGCGCGAAGGGGTTGCTACCCTTGGCCAGCGCTACCGACTGATGCAGCCCGTTGCCGTCTATGGCCATCCAGGAAACGAAGGTGTAGAAGATTCCTACCCCGACAACGGAGATAAGGATGGCGAGTGGAATGTTACGTTTGGGGTTCTTGGATTCCTCCCCGTAGACCGCACTTGTCTCGAACCCGACCCAGGACCAGAAAGCAAAGATCAAGCCGAGACCGGGAGCAACTCCTTTGAAGGCGTTAATGGGGTTCAGCGGAGCGAGCGATATTCCATCCGGTCCTCCCCCCGAAAAGAGCACCCCGAAGGCCATGAACAGAAGCACCGAGATCTCGGTGAGCAAGAAGATCGCCAGCACCTTGGCCGTCAGGTTGATGTCGAAATAGGTGAGTATGGTGATGGCTGCAAGCATTATCCCAGCAAAGACCGGCCAGGGAACGTTGAGTCCGAGCTGGGCCTGAACCGTATCATGCGCAAAGGCAGAGAAAATACCAACCAATGCAGGCTCGAAGATCACGTAGCAGAAGACGCACAAGAGTCCGCAGGCAAGCCCGACGACGCGCCCGAGGCCGTGGGAGATAAAGCCGTAGAACGCCCCAGCCGTCGTGATGTAGCGTGCCATCATCAGAAAACCCACGGAGAATATGGTCAGCACGACAAGGGCGAATATGTAACCTCCAGGGGCCCCTATACCGTTACCAAACCCCACGGCTATTGGTACGTTGCCCGCCATCGCCGTGATCGGGGCACACGTTGCCACGGCCATAAACAAGACCCCAACAAGTCCGACAGCGTTTGGCTTGAGGGAACGGAAGGTCTGTTCCTCACCAGCTCGCGCCTTATCCTGGGTAGTACTCCTGTCCCGTTCTTGCACTTCAACCCCCTTCTGCTCTTTCCAGGTGATTTGTTTAACAATTGCGCATCTACTACCGCAATCACTATCCAGCCTTTTTCTAGCCATGTAAGAAAAAATGGTTACGAAGATAGGAAGTACCTGCTTGGAGTTGGTGGCTTACAGCAGGTTGCAGCGTAGCTGATCTATCAGGCATCATGAATGGATGAACGCATACTCGGAGGATCTCAGGAAGAAGATCGTTGAGGCAGTTTGCGGACGGGGCATGGGCAAAAGCGAAGCTGCTCGCGCTTTCGGGATCTCGCTCTCCTCGGTAAAACGCTACGTCTCGATGGCGAGGGAGGGCAAGCCGCTCGCCCCGAAGAAGAGACCCGGATCGAAGCCGAAGCTCGACGATGGGGCCAGGAGACTCTTGGCGAGGGACGTTGAAGAACGTCCCTTTCTCACGCACTCTCAGAGGCGCGAGTACCTGGAGGTAGTGGCCGGGGTTTCGGTGAGCGACTCGACGGTCTGCCGCGAGCTTCAAAGAATGCAGAGAACCCGAAAAAAGGGGGCGTGAAGGCGGCTGAGCGCGACGAGTTCTTGCGGGCCGCGTGGCGGGTTTTTGTGTGCGAGGAGTTCGAGGCCTCCGACTTTGTCTTCGTTGATGAGTGCGGCACCCACACTTCATTGGCTCCCATTTACGGATACTCTCTTCGGGGAGAGCGGGTGCGTCTTGAAGCTCCTCGAAACGAGGGAAGAACACCACGCTCATTGCGAGCATGAGCGTCGAAGGGATGGGAGGGTGCCTGCTCGTCGAAGGGGCGACCACGAAGATCATCTTCGAAACCTATGTAGAGCGGGTACTCGTTCCAAGCCTCAGAGCCGGGCAGGTGGTGATGGACAACCTCTTGGCCCATAAGGCAGAGAAGGTCAGGGAACTGATCGAAGCGAGGGGTTGCGAGATCCTCTACCTGCCGCCTTACTCTCCCGATCTGAAGCCCATCGAGGAGGCGTTCTCAAAGATAAAGGCCTTGTTGCGCAAAGCCTCAGCCCGCACCCGCGAGGCTTTGATCGAGACGATCGGAGCGGCGATCTCGGCGGTTAGCTCCGCAGATGCCCTCGGTTTCTTCGAGCATTGTGGCTACCGCAGTTCGGTTCAGCTTCTATGAAACTCGCTGTAGGAAAATCTGTGCTGGAGAGTTTCAGGTTGCGTGTCCGGCGGCATTGCATCCTGCCGTCACGCCTAGTCCCAACGCTGTGAGCAAGCCGTTGCCTGCTAGGTAACCTTTGGCGCCCCTTCCGCTTATTCCGACCGCCGTTCCTCCTCCGGCGTATAGCCTTCTTATGGGCCTTCTTGCTTTATCCAGCACACGGGCGTGGTTGTCGACAACCAATCCACCCTGAGTGTGAAAGAGGGCTCCGGCGACCCGGATTGCGTGAAAAGGAGGAGTGTTCAGAGCGCTTGCAAAGTGGCTCCTTCCCCATCGGTCGGGTTTCACGCCACGTCTTACCAGCCGGATTTCTTCGATAGTCTGGGTGAGCTGCGTTCGGGGCAGGCCGGTTGCGGAGGCTAGTGCATCGAGTGAGGGGGCGCTGATGATCCTGCCTGCATGGATCACTTCGTCGAACCTCGTGCCCAGCGATGCTTCATAGACCTGGTTATCCAGTATCTCCCAGGCCTCTCCACGGGGTTGTGAGAGAACCTCTTGAGCAAACTCGGAATACCCTCTGCTCTCGTCGCCGAATCGGTTACCCTCTCGATTCACCAGTACCGCACCGTTGACGATAAGGCCCCAGGTTACGAGTGGTCCATCGGGGGCTGCGACGGAGCCATGCCCCTGGTATGCGTCCATACAAGAGGTGGCGGCCCCGACTTCTATGCCCCAGCGTATGCCATCTCCGGTGTTGTTCTGGCATCCCGAGTAGGGAGCAGAGGCGATCTGCTCTCCCAGGTGTTCTCGTACCATCCAAGGGTTGGCCCCGAAGCCGTCCGAGGCGAGAATGACCGCCTGCGCCGTGACTATCTGCTCGGCCGTTCGCACACCATTGATACAGCCGCTCTCGTCTTGCACGAGGGCCTCGACCGGAGTGACGGTTCTGAGCTCTATACGAGGGTCGGAGTCGATGGCGGCCTGAAGCTGTTCGATCAGCTCAGCCCCGTATCCATGCGGGGGACCGTGCATCCTGAGGCGACTCATGCCAGGATACAGGAAGTCAGTGTGGCAGATGAGATCACACCCGACCTCATCGACGAGCCACTCGACGAGTCGTGCAGAGACCTGGCAGAGGTGCGTGACGATCGCGTGGTCCGCCTGACCGCCGTTCTTGGTCATTATGTCGCGCGCCATGAGCTCGGGCGTATCGTCCGTTATACCTGCTTCACGCTGGAAGCGAGTTCCGGCTGCCGGGATTAGACCCGTCGAGAGCGCGGTGTTACCGCCCGGTTTCTCGCCTTTTTCCAGCACCAGAACTCGCCGGGCTCCGCTCTTTGCGGCAGCAAGGGCTGCGACTATGCCGCATCCTCCGGCCCCGACGATGATCACCGGGTATTCCTGCCCGCGGCCGAACTTTCCGGGCATCACATACCCCTCTATTCTGCCGTTCTCTCAGGGAGCAATAAAGTGCGCACCTTCGACCGTGAGCGGACGGTGCATGTAGCTGCCCTCGGGATCTGCGACTATCTCCCCTTCGAGGAAGGCGGTCCTTCCCCGCAGCAGAGTTCGGCGAGGCCAGTGGGAGAGCGCCATGCCCTCGAACGGTGTGTACTCCTGAGCTGAGAGCAGAAGCTCGGGGGTAACCTCCCTGATGGTCTCCGAGTCGACGATTGCAAGATCTGCGTCCGCGCCCACCGCGATGAGACCTTTGCGCGGGGCGAGCCCGTAAGCGCGGGCCGGGTTTGTGGCCACCAGGTCTACGATGCGCTCGTAGGTGAGACCACGTCGGAGACCTTCGGTAAGCATAAAAGGGTACATGAGGGCCGTGCCGCCAAAGCCTGGCAACGCGCTCCAGAGCTCACCTTCCTTGTGCTCCTCCGAGCAGCAGGCGTGGTCCGAACACACCCAGTCGATATCCCCGCGTATCACCCCGTTCCAGAGCGCGTCGACGTCGGACTGGGCTCTTATAGGGGGGTTGACCTTCCCGCGCTGGTCGTTGTACGTCTCGTAGGTGAGCGCGAGGTGATGCAGGGTGGTCTCCAGCCGGGCGTCGAGGAGAGGGTTCTGCTTTTTGAGGTCAAGCGCGGCATCCAGGGCCTCCTCGCTGGAGAGGTGTAGCAGGTTGATCGGGCACCCCGTGTGACCGGCGAGCACGCTGACCTCTGCCACCGCGAGATGCTCGGTCAGGGTCGGGCGGGAGGCGCTGTAGGCTTCGAGACCCTCGAGCAATCCTTCCTGCCTCACCCTCTCGGTGAAGAGACGTATGAGCTCTGGCTGCTCGCAGTGGATGGAGAGCGAGATACGAGCCCCATCGCTGCGGGAGCTGTTGGCCTCGGAGACCTCTTCCATGATCTCGAAGAGATGGCCGAGGTCGTACTCGTCGCTCATAGTGTACCCGGCAGCGTCCCGCGAGGCACCGGAGAGATCAAGCCCCTTGTAGAACATGTAATACTTGAAGGAGCACACCCCGCTCTTTTCGATCAGCTCGTCTATCTCGCGTACGTGCTCTTTCGTCATCGGCGCCAGATGGTAGCCGTAGTCGACGTAGGAGTTGCCTTGCGTTGCTCTGAGTACCTCGGGAAATATCCTCGAATAGGGACCGCTTTTCTCGAGATAGTTGTGCCCGGTCCTGAAATAGCTTATGACGCTGGTCACCCCGCCGACAAGCGAGGAGGCGCTCTCGCTCCTGGCATCCTCCTCTATCCCGCGGTAGATCCCGATGTGGAAGTGGGCGTCCACCGCACCAGGCAGGACAAGCATCCCCCGGGCATCTATAACCTCCTCGGCCATCCCGGAAGACAGCTGCTCGGCGAGGGCGCAGATCCTGCCATCTTTTATGCCTATATCCGCACGGACCAGACCTCTGCCGGGAAGTACCGCATTCCCTCCCAGGATAACACTGTCCATTCGATCCATCGTCACCTCCTGCTATCTGCTGTGGACCGCTTCCCGGTCAACTCCGGCTTGGAGCTGGCTCTCTTTGCTGAGCAGCATCAGGGCTGCTGCCCCCAGAATGGCGAGCACGGCCATCACGACAAACCCGCTGTTGAAGCTACCGGTGGATTGCACGATAAAGCCCATCACCACCGGCGCGACGAGCCCTGAGAGGGCGAACGAGGCATCGGCGAACCCAGCGGCGAAGCCTGGCTGATCGGGGGCCGCGTCGATGGAGGCTACCCACCAGAAACCTCCGGTTATGAACCCGAATCCTATGCCGAGGGAGATAAACAGCAGGGAGGTGGTGAGCGACGGGGCGGCAAAGATGGGGATCATCGACCCTCCCGCCAGGAGCAGCGCTATCCCCATGATTATGTACCGTGGACGTTTCCTGCTCGTGCGCGCGTATACTGCATCCATAATAAACCCGCCGAGCAGGGTTCCTATGACACCAGCTGCCCACGGCAGGACGGAGAACAGCCCAACCGAGGTGATGTCGAGGTTGTAGACTTTGCCCAGATAACCGGGAAGCCAGTACAGAAAGCCCCAGAACATATAGCCCCAGGCGAAGTATCCAAACGCCACGGCCCAGAGGTTGAGGTTGCTGAAGATCTTGCCCGGTTCGATGTGCTCCTTGCGGACAGTTCGTTCTTCCTCGGTCTGCCCGGCGGCGATGTAGCTCCGCTCAGCCTCGTTTACCCGCGGGTGATCGTTCGGGCTGTCTTTAAAGGCAACCAGCCAGAGGACCACCCATACGATCCCCGCGGCGGCAAGGGTTACGAACATGCCCTTCCACCCCAGATGGGCTATGAGCTGGGTCACGATCGGCCCTCCGATCAGAAGGCTCCCGGAGACCCCAACCCCAACTATGAGTGAGAGCGCTCTCCCTCGCTCCTTCTGCGGCAACCAGCGACTGGCAGCCCGGGTCGCGGCGGGGAACCCAGGCCCCTCTCCAACACCAAGCAACACCCGGACAACGAACAGTGCCGCGAAGGCGCCTGCCACGACCGTGAGCCCAGAGACCACGGACCACAAAACTATGGCCGCACCCAGAACTCGCTTGGGCCCGAAATGATCGACGAGCGGACCGCTGAAGAAGGCGATCACCAGATACCCAATGGAAAACGCTCCGCTGATGATCCCCCACTGTGCCTCGTTGATGCCAAAGTCCTTGCTGATCGGACCTATGGCATAGGAGATAGCACTGCGGTCAACGTAGTTGATGACCACCAGCAAAACTACCAGTATCACTATGGCCCACCTGTAATTGCTGCGCATCACCCGCTCACCCCCATGACGTGATCCCCAAAATTCTGGTTCTCGACCGTAGAGCCTGACTCCCGCCTTCCCTCGTCCGGTAAGTCATTTTGTTCCCCTTGAAGAAACACAACAGTTTGGTGTACCATAGGGTACCATCGTTGTTTTACTCGGTCAACAGGTGGAATGTTGTGAATATGGTATATTGGTAACCAGGTGGGACAAAGGAAATTGTTTCTATGACAGAAACAAAAAAAGGATCGGCCGAACCAAGGAACAGAGGTGGCACCGAGTCTGCATCCAGGGTTGCTGACGTTCTGCTCGCGTTTGCCGGAGAGCAGGAGAGGCTAGGGGTCAGTGAGATAGCGCGCCGGCTTGGGCTGAGCAAGGCAGTGGTGTATCGGATACTGCGTTCACTGGCATCGAGGCAACTGGTGATCTTCGAGGAGCACACGAGGAGCTACAGGCTGGGGCCCGCGGCGGCCACTTTAGGTGCGCGTGCCTTGAGAGACTTCGACCTGCGAAGAGCTGCGATGCCCGTTTTGAGCAGGCTGCAGCGTGAGACGGGAGAGACGGCAACCATCTCGGCGTTGGTTGGCACGCACCGGGTCTATCTGGACCAGGTATTGAGTCTGAACGAGATCAAGATGAGCGTGCAGATCGGGCATCCCTTCCCGCTGCACGCCGGGGCTTCGAGCCGGGCCATTCTGGCGTTCTGTATGCCCGAACTGCGCGAGACGGTACTGCATGGAACTCTGGAACGCCTGACCCCGGGGACCATAACGAACCGTCGCAGGCTTGAGGAGGAGCTTGAGCGAGTGCGGCGTGAGGGTACGGCTATCTCCTTCGGGGAGCGTCAGGTCGGAGCGGGGTCGGTGGCCACTCCGGTGTTCGGGATCGATGGCTACGCCATAGGCTCGCTGAGCGTGTGCGGACCGGTCGATCGTTTCAACGAAGAGACGGTGGATCGCCTGCGTCCGCTGGTCCGTGAGGCTGGTCTTGAAGTTTCGAAAAAGCTCGGATGGGAAGGAGGTGTCTCCGGGTGAGCCGAAAGATGGCGCTTAGGGGCCTAAAAGTAATAGACTGTGCCACCCTGTTCGCAGGGCCGCTGGCCGCGACGGTGCTGGGAGACTTCGGGGCCGACGTGGTGAAGGTGGAGCACCCAAAAGGTGATCCGGCGCGTTCTCATGGCTATGCCAAGGATGGGGTCGGGCTGTGGTGGAAGATGCTTGGCAGGAACAAGCGCTGCGTGACGCTCAATCTCAGCACGCCCGAGGGGCAGCGTATCTTCAGGGAGCTCGCCCGCGAGGCCGATGTCGTGATCGAGAGCTTCCGCCCTGGTACATTCGAGCGCTGGGGGCTCACCTACGAGGTGCTCAGCAGAGAGAACCCAGGGTTGATCCTTGCCAGGGTGACAGGGTTCGGGCAGAAGGGACCTTACAAGAACAGGCCCGGGTTCGGAACTCTGGCCGAGTCCATGAGCGGCTTCGCGCATGTTACCGGACAGCCCGATGGGCCACCGACATTACCTCCGTTCGGGCTGGCAGATGGCATCGCGGCTCTCGCCACCGCATGTGCGATCCTGATAGCGCTGCGAGCGAGGGAGGCGACGGGGCGTGGACAGGTGGTCGATCTGGCTATCATAGAGCCGATACTCACGATGCTCGGTCCGCAGCCGACTGTCTACGACCAGCTCGGCATCGTGCAGCAGCGCAGCGGGAACCGTTCGGTCAACAACGCTCCGCGCAATACGTACAGGACCAGAGACGGAAGGTGGGTGGCGATCTCGACCAGCGCCCAGAACGTGGCGGAGCGGGTTATGAAGCTCGTCGGACATCCGGAATTTATCCAGGAGAGCTGGTTCGCCACCGGCCGGGGCCGGGCCGAGCATGCCGACGAACTCGATGAGGTGGTGTCGCGTTGGATCGCCGAGCGCACCCAAGATGAGGTTATAAAGGAGTTCGAGAAAGCAGGCGCGGCCGTGGCGCCCATCTACGACATATCCGACATCATGCGAGATCCGCAGTACCAGGCGCTTGAGTCCATCACCACCGTCGATGATCCGGAGCTCGGTCCCGTGAAGATGCAGAACGTGCTCTTCAGACTCTCCGAAACACCGGGTGAGATTCGCTGGCCGGGTCCGAAGCTCGGCGAGCACAACCGGGAAGTCTACGCGGCGCTGGGTCTTGATGAGAGGGATCTGAAAGAGCTGTCCGCAAAGGGGGTTGTGTGAGCCAGGGACGGCTCTACCGCAGCTATCTCTATGTGCCCGCCTCTGATGAGCACAAGGTGGAGAAGGCCCTGGAGAGCGGGGCTGACTGTGTGGTACTCGACCTGGAGGATGCGGTGGCCCCCTCGGAGAAGGATCATGCTCGCCAGGTGGCTGCGGATGTTCTCATGGGAGGTAATCGGTCCAGGCCTATCTTCGTCCGGCTCAATGCTCCCGGCTCGACATTGCTTGAGCAGGATCTTGAGCTGATCGCCCCGCTCTCACCCGCCGGGGTGAGGTTGCCGAAGGTGGAGTCGCCGGAGATGGTGCGCGAGGTGGGGTGTGAGTTCGAATGTAGAGGAGCACATAACACGAAGATCCAATGCCTCATAGAGTCCGCGCTCGGACTCGAGAGGGTATTCGAGATAGCCCGTGCCCATCCTCTGGTCGCGGGGATGGGGCTTGGTGAGGTAGATCTCGCCGCCGATCTCGGTGTCAGCGATGAGAGGGGCCTGATCTACGCCCGCTCTCGCGTGGTCTGCGCCTCACGTGCCGCCGGGCTTCCCGGTCCGGTGGGGAGCGTCTACACGAACGTGCGGGACGAAGAAGGACTGCGCAACTCTACCCTGGTTCTCAAAGCCCTCGGTTTCGTGGGGCGTTCCGCTATACATCCCCGGCAGGTAAAGGTGATCAACGACGTCTTCACGCCAGATGCGGAGGAGATCAGGAAAGCTAAAGAGGTGATCAAAAGGATAGAGAGAGCCGAAGCCCTGGGGTCTGGAGCCTTCGCGCTGCCGGATGGGAGCTTCGTCGACCGTGCGGTCGTCGAGGCGGCCCGTTCCAAGCTGGAACTGGCCCGGCTGTCGGAAGGGGGTGAGCTGTGAGAGACGTGCTTCTGGAGATGTTTGAGGACGGGAACGTGGAAGTCTTCGATCTGGCACAACCACTCGCTTCCGAGACACCTCACTCACCGAACCATCCTCCGTTTCGGATGGCGCTAGCCCGGCGACATGGGGATATGGTCCGGGAAGACGGCAGCTCGGCGTCGAGCGAGCTCATCTGCACCGGTGGGCATACAGGAACCCATGTCGATGCGCTGGCACACGTATCCCATAAGGGGTTGCTCTATGGGGGGGTGCGGGCCGAGGAAGCCCAGAGGGGGGGGCGGTTCGCGAGCCATGGCATAGACCAGATGCCGCCGCTGTTGTGCCGAGGGGTTATGCTGGACGTCGCCTCTCTCCACGGTGTGGATGTCCTACCCGCAGGCTACGGGATCACCCGGAAGGATCTAGAAGACGCGGCGCAGAACGAGGGTATCGAGGTAAGAAGCGGGGACGCCGTTCTCGTCCGTTCAGGCTGGGCGGTTCACTTCTCGGATCAGGACACCTTCGTGGGGCTTGAAAACGGGGCCCCTGGTCCTGACGAGGAGGCGGCCCGGTGGCTTGCAGATCGTAGGATCAGGGTCACGGGCGGAGAGACTGTCGCCTACGAGCAGATAAAGGCCGGTGTGGGGCACAGGCTTCTTCCGGTTCACCGCCTGCTTCTCGCCGAGCGCGGGATACACATCATTGAGGTTATGGACCTCTCCGGACTCGCCGCGGCGCGGGTTTACGAGTTCCTGTTCGTGCTCGCACCACTGAAGATCATTGGGGGTACCGGATCGCCTGTGCGCCCGCTGGCGGTGGTGCGGCGATGAGCGACACGATCCTGACGCGGATCGCGCGCTTCGCCGGGTGTGTCCGGGCCGGAGAGTTCGGTGAGGATGTAATCAAAGATGCGCGCAGACGACTTCTCGACACCCTGGGCGTGGCTCTCGCGGCCAGCGGTACGGAGCCGGCCCGGATTTCGGGTGCTGTCGTCCGGGGGTGGGGTGGTGAGGAGCAGGCCACTATTGTGGGGGCTGGGCGCAGGTATCCAGTTCCGAGCGCGGCTTTCGTAAACGGCACGCTGGCACATTCCTTGGACTTCGACGATACGCACCTTCCTTCCGTGCTGCACCCCAGCGCCGCTGTGGTCCCGGCCGCGCTGGCTGTGGCGGAGGCCGCCGGTGCATCCGGTACGGGGCTGATGGCCGCGATCGCGGCCGGTGACGAACTGGTGGTGAGGGCGGGGATGGCGGGCTACGACGAGGACCTCGGTAGCTCGGTGTTCTTCGAGCGAGGGCTTCATGCGACCTCCATATGTGGGACGCTGGGTGCAGCGCTGGCCTCTGCCATGCTCCTGGGCCTCCCCGAAGAGAAGATCGGGCACGCCGTTTCCATCTCTGCGAGCATGGGGGCGGGGATAATAGAGGCCAACCGCACCGGGGGCACGGTGAAAAGAATTCACTGCGGCTGGGCAGCGCACTGCGGCGTTGTGGCGGCCGAGCTCGCGCGTGCGGGGTTTACCGGGCCACCCACGGTTTTCGAGGGGAGGTTCGGGTTTCTGCGGGCGTATCTGGGGGACGATTACGACGCCGGCGCTCTCGTGCGGGGCCTGGGCGAGGAGTGGGAGTCAGAGAAGATCTTCTTCAAGCCCTACCCAGCGAACCACTTTACCCATGCCGCGATCGACGCAGCCCTGGAGTTGCGCAGGGGAGGTACAAGGGCGGACAAGATCAAAGATATCTTACTCGGGGTGCCCGCCCAGGTGCTGAAGACCATAGCGGAGCCGCGCGAGACGAAGGCGAGGCCCGAGAGCGGGTATGCGGCCCGGTTCAGCGGACCTTTCGTTGTGGCGAGCGCCTTTCTGGGCGGTGGCGGACTCGGAGTCGGGCTGGACGATTTTACGGATGAGGCCACCAAAGACCCGCGAAAGCTACGGCTCGCCTCCCTCGTCCGCTGTGTCGAGGACGAAGAATGCACTAGGATCTTCCCCCGCCAGTTCCCGGCCGTGCTCCGGGTCAGGCTCTCCGACGGTGGCAACCGAATCGTGCGCGTCCGGCACAACCGGGGAGGGCCCGAGAACCCGCTCTCGGACGAAGAGCTCGCGGTTAAGTTTCGTTCCAACGCCGCAAGGGTATTCGACTGGAGCCGAGTGCGAGAGATCGAAGACGCTCTGATGGA